>CAYVTQ010000013.1:0-30308 GCA_964454865.1 uncultured Methanosarcinales archaeon | reverse complement strand
CCAATCAAAAATACCTATTTAAGTAAATAAAAACATCCAAATGAAAACCCACTTCACCGTAACTGCAGTAGTAATGCACAAAGATAAAGTCTTGATACTCCAGAAATCCAAGGACGACTGGAATTACCCGAACAAGTGGGGATTCTGCTCAGGCTATGTAAAGGAATTTGAGGCTGCAGAAGATGCAATAGTCAGGGAGATAAGGGAGGAAACCGGCTTAACCGGAAAAATAGTAAAAACAGGCGAAATATTTGAAGCAATAGATGAGAAAAAAGGCAAGTGCTGGGTTGTGAAGTGCTTTTTGTGCAAAGTTGATTCTGATGCAGTTAATTTATGCCATGAAAACCAGCAGTTCAGGTGGATACTTCCGGAAGATCTGGAAAGCCACGACTGCGTTCCCGGCATAAAGAAAGATTTAAAAGTATTGGGCTTACTACCTTAATCGATGAAAAAGAAATTATTTCTTGGCTCGGATCATGCAGGCTTCCAGCTAAAAGAGGAGATTAAAAAATTTCTCGGCAGTAAAAAAATAGAATATGAGGACTTGGGGGCATTCTCTGACGAGCCGTCGGACTACCCTGCCATAGCCTACAGCCTTGCAAAAAAAGTCGCGGATGCCGGCTCAAGGGGAATACTCATCTGCGGCACAGGTATAGGGGAATCAATAGTTGCAAACAAGGTAAGGGGCATACGCGCGGCAAACTGCTTTAACGAGTACACTGCCCAGAAAAGCAGGGAGCATAATGACTCAAATGTCCTGTGCCTTGGAGCAAGGGCGTTGAAGTCAGACGAGGCAAAAAAAATAACAAAAGTATGGCTCGAGACAGATTTCAGCAGCGAGGAAAGGCACAAAAGGAGAATAAGCCAGATTGCTGAAATAGAATCAATGGTTTGCAGGTAAAATGCAGTTTCTAAATTATTTTCTCGCCTCTTTAGTTTCGTTTTTAGGGTTGATAACAGGCATCCTGCTTGTAAAAATGGCCCCTGAAGAGCAGAAGCCCCTGAGGAAGCATTTTTTATTGGCGAAAAAAATCTCTTTAATGCTGCTGCTCATTTTCCCTGTTTTCTTTTACATTTTTGACAAATTTTCACTGCTTTTGGCAGTGCTTCTTGCAGCCCCTGCCTTGCTGGTCGAATTCAGGTCGGAGGAAAATCCGAGAAAAATCATGGAAATTTATGCGATTTTCGGGGTCATATATTTTCTAAGCTCCCCAAATGCCAATCTTCTTGCAATAGTGTCATCGCTGATTTTTATTTATGGAACCCTAGCATCAGGCGTAATCCTCAATAAAAATGAATTTAAGATAGCCTCTTCGGGATTTATTTTCCTGGCAGTTTCAAGCCTGCTTTTTCTGCTTAATTACGGGAGTCTGTTTTAATTACAAGAATATAATATAAGAATCAATCCCAATCAGAATCCCTTTTTATGTCGCCCCTCACCATTTCTCATTCCTTATATGTAGGTAAAACGCAATGTGGTTGACTATGATGTCAAGTACAAAGCTCAGTATTAGGGAAACTATGAATATGCCAAGTGTCAAATCAAAGGCAAAAGCTGATAATGCCATACCCCCCACGACAAAGTCAATCTGGTCGAACGGGATAAACTTGTCTCCCGGCTTTATGCCCACTCTTCTTTTGAAAAAGCTCTTCACAGAGTCTCCGAATATTGCGCCAAAGCCCATAAGAAACCCGAACAAAAGCCAGTTTGAATAGTCAAAAAAGGATAATTTCCTAAAAAATTCATATCTATACAGATTGTACTGCAAAAATGCAGTCAAAATGCCGAAAACAATCGCATAAAACGACCCTCTCCATGTCTTGTGCTCCCCCAATATCGGCTTCCCGCCTAATCTTTTGCCAAAATCCATTCGAACTGCCATGAAATTAAGAGTTTTCCTCATAAAAACAGGAGACATATTTGCAAAATAAATGGGCATCATGAAATAAAAGCACTGCAGAATGAAAAACCAAAAGCCGGGCATTTTAGGCTATTGCAATAATTCTATTATTTAATGGTATTGGTTTGATGTAATAATTTGGGAGGATTTATAAAATTAATTTGAATAGCATTTTGCCGAAGGCGGAATGAAATACCTATAACAATTTTTAAAACTTTCACTTCCCAACCAGCCTCACAAGATCAACAGTCCTCTTCGAGTATCCCCATTCATTGTCATACCACGCAACAACCTTGACAAAATTGCCGTCTATGACGTTTGTGAGCTGGGCATCGAATATTGCGGAATAAGGGTTTGTGATGATATCTGCTGAAACAATCGGCTCTTCCGTGTACTGCAGCACTTCTTTCATTTTTGTCTCTGCCGCTTTCTTGAATGCATTGTTTATCTCCTGTATTGAAGTTGCCTTTTTAACTTCGCAGACAAAATCAGTTATTGAGCCTGAAGGCACAGGAACCCTCAATGCAATCCCGTCAAGCTTGCCTTTCAGCTCCGGCATTACCTCGGCAACAGTCTTTGCCGCTCCTGTAGTAGTTGGTATTATTGAAACAGCAGCAGACCTTGCCCTCCTCAAGTCCTTGTGGGGGGCATCAACAAGCCTTTGGTCTGCAGTATAGGCATGGCATGTTGTCATAAAGCCTCTTACCACAGTGAAATTGTCATGCAGGACTTTCACAACAGGCGCAAGGCAGTTTGTCGTGCATGAGGCATTTGAAATGATGTTGTGCCTCTTCTTGTCATAAAGATGGTCATTCACTCCTTTTACAATAGTGATGTCCGGATTTTTCGCAGGCGCGCTTATTATGACCTTCTTCGCCCCTGCCGCAAGATGCTTTGATGCGCTTTCTCTGTCTGTAAAAAAGCCTGTTGACTCTACAACAACATCAGCTTTCAGGTCTTTCCACGGCAGGTTTGCAGGATCTTTCTCAGCCAATACTTTTATCTTCTTCTTGTCTATTGTAAGGGTATTGTCGGAATGCTCTACTGTGCCGTCATACACGCCATGCACAGAGTCATACTTGAGCAGGTGCGCCAATGTCTTTGTGTCAGTAATGTCATTGACAGCAACCCAGTTAATATCCTTCTCCTTTATTCCTGCGCGGAGAACCATCCTCCCTATCCTTCCAAATCCGTTTATCGCAACATTCACCATTGCCCGCACCCCCAGACTGTCTTGGTTGTTCTACAGGAAATATTTAAATATTGTGCTGTCATGAAGTAAATTCATTAAATACTCGCACAAGGCTTTTTGCAAAGAGAAGGGTGGCGTCATTATTTCGCGAGCATCTTCACGATTTCAATAAAGCCAAAAGGAAATTGCAATGGGAATTAGTATACAATGAAAAAAAAAGGGCAGCTGAGCGTTTTAATGCTGATAGGCATTGTTATCGTCGTTCTTGTAGTTATCGTTTCTTACGTAAAATACTCTTCAACCAGAAAAGAGATAAGCGCGGAAGTCGGGAGAAGCATAAGCAGTGATTACAAGCCTGTTATAAGCTATGCCCAGGAAATTTTCAGGCAGTCTGCCATCAACGGCATCAGCAGGCTGGGATTGCAGGGTGGCAGGATAAGCAGCTTTCCCGACGGCTCTGCTCTGAGGGAGTCTTCCGGAATTTCTGTCGCTTATGGATTGAAAACCAATTTGAACCCTCAAAACAGGCTGCCGGGCATAGCAGATATGGGGGCAGAATTAAGCGATTATGTGGAGGAAGAAATCCAAAAGCTCAGCTTTGGCTCTTTTGAGGAGATAGGATTTGAAATAGGGCAGCCCGAAAGCAGCGCGATAAAAGTAGAAGCAAAAATAAGGGAGGACAGCATAGTTTTTGATATAACTTACCCTTTAAAGATAAAAAGTGGAGATTCTGAGCACAGCGAGCAGTCATTTTCGGTAGTGATTCCGTCGGGGCTCAAAAAAATCCATGAGTATGCGGGAATGTTGATAGGAAGCCAAAATTCGGAAGGCAGTATTGTAAAGCATTATTTTGACAATAAGGATTACAACCAGCAGCATCCGGATGCGCCGATTTATTTTGATATGTCCCAGCACGACTTCTCCTGCGATAGGATAAGGGCTTCATTTGAAGACGGGAAGTTCATCAAGTTTTTCCACTACTCTCCTTTTGCGCTCGAGCCGGGATATACCTTCCAGTTTGCGGTCGACTACCGCTACATCTACAATGCCCCTCCAAAAAGCCTCACAAGCTTGGGCAAAATAAACGCTGATCAGTGCCCTTAAATGATAGGGGTTGTTGCGAAATTCTCACATCCGTTCGGGTTGCCGTCGGCTCGCATTTTTACGTGGAACGAAAAGGCGAAAATTCCCATTGCAATTTCCTTTTCGCTTGCTGTAAAGAGTAAATATGCTCACAAAATTGACGGCAACCTTAAATTTCGCAACAGCCTCTGAGAGATAGACAAGTTTAAATATACAAATTTAAAAAGAAGCAGTTAGGGCTAAAATAAGTAAACTTTTGGGAAAAATGAGGTTAATAGCAATATTAGTAATATTTGGGATAGTTTTGTCTGGATTTGCTGCTTCTCTGCGCGATGATGACAACGACGGCTATTTGGAAGACGGCGCTCCGCTTGACAACTGCCCCGGCACTGAAAATGGGGCGATTGTTGACGGCGGGGGATGCTCCTGCAGCCAAAAAGAAAGCATTTCAAGCGAAGGCTTGCCGTGGCACTGCCTGCCAGTAACCATCACTGGAGCAGATGCCAAATGCGTCGAAAGATGCGGCGCAGTGGACTCCAGGGCTTCCTGCAATGCTCCCTTGGATACAGAATTCAGGGACAGCTTGGCGGACTGCCCTTCCGATTACTGCACTGCAGGAGGGGCAATGATAGATTTTCCTGAAAACGGCTATGATAAATGCCTTGATGGCAAGTTTGTTGAGTATTCGTGCAAAATACAGAAAATAACTCCAGGCCATACTAACTGCACAAAAGCTGCAAAGCCTGCCGAAGAGACGGCATGCAGCTATAACGGCAACAAGATAGCCCAAAACACATGCCTCAATGCTGTCATGGGATCAATAGTCAATAGTGAATATAACCTATACTGCATGTGCGATGAAGGCCCTGCAGATCTTGATGGGGATGGATACTCTCCATATGACGCGCAAAAATATGACTGCAATGACGAAGATGCCAGGGTCAACATCGGCGCACAGGAGATATGCAGTAACAATGTAGACGACGACTGCGACGGCTCTGTCAATGACGGCTGCGGGAAATTCTGCGACGAAGATAAAGACGGATACTACTCTGATAAGCTAAGCGGATTGCAGCAGTCTGTCTGCGATTTTTTGAAGGTTATCCTGAAGCTGAAAGGAGGCAACGACTGCGACGACAGCAATCCCTATAAATACCAAAATGCAGAGGAGAAATGCGACTACATAGACAACAACTGCGACGGCATTGATGACAGCAGGCACTTCAGCCCGAACAAGGAAATCTGCGATAAGGAGCAGAAGGATGAAGACTGCGATGGCGAGCGGAATGAAGGGTGCGAGTGCATTGAAAGGGACGAGCAGATAATCTTTGGGAAATGCAGGGATGGAAGAAAGATATGCAGGAGCGGAAAATGGGAAACTGTAGCCCAAAAGGACGACGGCATTAACGATATATGCAGGACTCAGACCTTAGTGGCGGGAAGGGAAATTTCAGGATTTTTAAAGGAAAAAATAGAAGTCGGAAAGAGATTTGAAGTCAGCGCGGCATTCATCTGCGAGGACAAGAACGGCTGCGGCGATGTGACTGCGGTACTGAAATAATACAATTTTTAGGCAAATTTAAGGAGAAGGTAATGCGCGAAAAAAAGAGAGTTTGCAAGATTAAAAAAAGGTTTATTAGGTTTTGCTTAGCTTTTATATTTTCTATATCTCTATTAATCTCATTCTCTTTTGCCGTTTCCGCCGCCTCATGCGCTGATTACGGCGGCTGGTGCACTGGAAGCTCTACCGGTCTTGTGCCTCCTTATATGGACAGGGCAAGAAATCAGTGCGCTTACTCGATAAGGGAAGCAGGAGGAGATTCAAGCTGCATGAATATTGCTCCAAATCAAAGGTGCTGGAAAGAAAATAGGGTTTCATGCAATCCTTCAACAAGCTCCTGCACAGCTAATGGGTGTGTTGCAGGTGTTGTTTCAAGCCCATCGCCTACTCCGCCGCCATCATCCACTCCTGCACCCTCACCAGCCCCTTCACAGCCTCAGGGCGGAGATGGAACATGCTATAATAGGGGAATTGGCGAAACTTGTATTAGCCTATGTAATTCAAGAGGCCAAAACTGTGTTTATAATAATAAATGGAGTGACCAGCCGTGTTCGGTTGGCAGAGGAGCAGGCTCTCTTGGCGCTCCAGGAGGAAGCGAATTTAATGTGCCATGCAGCCGCGCTCCAGCTGGCGATGTAGGGCAATGTGCATACTGGTGCGCAGGAACTGTATCCCCTCCAGAAAGAGTAGTAAGTGCCCCAACATCAGGCACCTGCGCAACTGCAGCGGCGTTGTCAGGCGCTGGTAGAATATCCTTAAATTGTCCAAGCGGCTCGTTTATCTCATCAATAGAAAGGGCAGATTATGTCAATGCAGACAGCCAATATTCCTGCACTCAGTCTGGAAGAGTTTCATGCATAGGAAGATGCAGCGCCCCAAACATTGAAGGCAGCCCGGAAAGAAGCTGCATGGGCCAGCCAGGCTGCTCATTTGCAGTCGGAAATGCTGTATGCGGCGGAGACCCATGCCCGGGCAGGCAGAAAAAGCTTATTTTTAATGTAAACTGCCAATATCCTGCGCCCGTATTTTCTTCATTTTTAGCAAACCCTTCTACAATAACTGCAGGCCAAAGCTTCACTCTTTCATGGTCCGCACAGAATGCCAATTCGTGCCTTTTTATCACACCCAGCAACCCGTCCGGCGCTACAATGCCAACAGCCAACAGCTTTCCTCTATCACCAACCCAACAAGGTGTCTACACATACACTATCCGATGCGCAGGAAACGGCGGTTCTGTGGAAAGATCAGCAACTGTAACCGTGCTTAGAAATCCGTGCGAGGGAGTTGTTTGCAATAACCCGGCAGCTTCATGCGACGGCAATGTAAGGGTTAGGTATACAACAACTGCAACGTGCTCAAATGGGGCTTGCGTTAACGGCCAGCAGGAAAGAGTTGACTGCGCTGCCTTGGGCCAGGCGTGCAGAAGCGGAGATTGCATCACTTTGCCTTCATTCTCCTCATTTTCAGCAGCGCCATTAAATCCAATGGCGAGAAATGAGAAAGTAAAAATTTCATGGAGATCCAATGCAGAAAGCTGCAAGTTGATTTTTCCAGGCGGCTCTGAATTTCCCCAATCACCTAATGTTGACAATATTGAGATAGGCCCGTTTTCAAGCGCCGGCAGCCACATATTTACAGCAAGATGCTACAAAAATGGAAACAGTGTGGATAGGGATTTTACCCTGACTGTTTCAAACAATGCCTGTGACGGCGTTGTATGCAATACTCCGGTGGCGACAAGATGTATTAACAGCATGAGGTTCTGGTATCAGACTCCCGGAACATGCTTCATAAATTCTAATAGGCAGGCCCAATGCTCATATGTATTGTCAAGCGAGGACTGCGCAAATTCCGGCAAAATCTGCTCAGACAATGCCTGCGTCCTTCCTGCTGTAAACGGACTGTGCGGCTCTGCTAATCTCGCAAAGGTGGCAGCCAAGCCTTCTTCTGCTCTGTGCGCCTCAGGCTCTCCGACTGAAGTTTCGGGAAATGGGCCCTGGGCATGGACATGCTCAGGAGCTAATGGGGGAAAATCAGCAAGCTGCTTAGCCAATACATTTTCAGCCCCTGTTATGAGAAAACCATCTTATACAGGAGAATGCAAGCAAGGCTCGCGAATAACAGTAACCTGCGCAGCAGACGATGCTGACGGCGATTTAAAGGAGCTAAAAATATGGGCAGGAGACTGCATTGCAAGTGACTGCTCTAATACAAGAAGCTGGTCTGGAAACAGGAAGTCCTTTATCACGTACGCTGAAGGAAAATCATTCACTCCTTCTTCCATAGGCAGCGGCACTGCATCTTATGATCTAACAATAAGCCAGGATGCGGGCACAGGAGTTGCGGTCGTATGCCAAGCGATAGATGGCAGGGGATTGGCTTCAAGTTTTGCAGATGCCTATCCAATCTGCACTGTAGGCGCATGCAGCAGCCCTCCGACTTTTGGAAGCATACAAATTTCAGCCCCACAAGGAGGAAATGGAAGGCTCCAGATAAGATTTACGTCAAGCAAAAGCGATGTTTCCCCTGTTGTAGGCGTAAAGCCCTCCTCATCCCCCGACACCTCATATTATCCTGCAGCCAGAATATCTCAGTCTGGAAGCGACTTCGTTTACGCTATTGACAGATTCAACATGATAAGCATTTTCCAGCAGGGCGGCTCAATGACTGTGAGAATAACTGGCACTGACTCAGCTCAATGCCTCGGACAGGCGCTTCACAGCTTTGAAATAAGGCAGCCCTCAGTTTCATTTTCAATAAGCCCTTCCAAAGTAATCCAGGGAAGCAGCACAACATACAGCTATAGCTCGGCTGATGCAAATGAATGCACATTTGATGTAGGGCAGAATGGGCGTGCTGTTTCAGCCACCACTCTAAGCTCCTTGTCCGGCTCCAACATACCAATCAGCACCCAAAATACAGGAATTTTTGACTATATGATTGCATGCTACGGCCCGGGAGGGGCAAGGACAGCATCACAAAGGCTCGAGATTGTGCTTCCTCCTGTAAACGGGCAGTGCGGCCCTGCAAGTGGCCAGACCAGAGACAGCCAGCCTCAGGCTTCTGAATTATGCAGCAAAGGAACTGCATCAGTTGTTGAATCAAAAAATGAAGGCTGGGCATGGAATTGCAATGGGCTTAATGAAGGAACAACTGCTAATTGCATGTCATACAAAAGAATAGCAGCTTCATTAACAATAAGCCCTGAAAGCGTTTTGCTTAGAGCTAGTGCAGCCTACTCATTTACATCTGCTGGAGCTACATCATGCGCCCTTAATAAGGGAACTGCTCAGACTCCGCTTCAGCCGCCTTCAGGCTCCGGGCAGCTGGACACATCTTCTGCAGGAACTTTCGCTTATTCTTTATCATGCACAGGGCCAAGCGGCACCATTGGCGATACAAAATCACTTCAGGTTTGCAGCGGCACTTTTTATCGGGACATTGACAGGGATGGATATGGGGATCCTGCTGCTTCAGCGCAGGCATGCTCAGCTCCGCCGGGATTTGTGGAAAATAATAATGACTGCTATGACAGGAATGCCAATATAAAGCCGGGCGCAAATGAGCTGTGCAATAATGTAGACGACAATTGCAATGGAAGAATCGATGAGAATTTAACCTCTTCCGAGGGATGCAGCCAGCTTGGAAGCTGCGCCGGATCAATCAAGACCTGCAATGCAGGCGCGTGGAGCGGCTGCAGCAAGCTTCCCATAGAAGAAATCTGCAATGGCGCTGATGACAACTGCAATGGGCAAGCTGATGAAGGCGTCAACACATGGTATGCTGATTCTGACAGGGATGGATATGGAAGGCTGTCAATAACTGCAACCACTTGCACAAGGCCAAGCGATCAATGGACAAAAAATGTGAATCCTCAGGACTGCAATGATAATAACATTTCCATAAATCCTGCAGCGCCTGAAATATGCTCAGACAGCGCCGACAATAACTGCAATGGGCAAATTGATTGTGATGACGCTTCATGCGATGGCTCAACAGTAAGGGTAAATAATAGGGGCTATAAGTGCGTTTTAGGACAAAACTGCCGTGACGGCGCAAGAGGCACTTATGAAAGCGACATAGACTGCGGGGGAATCTGCGGCAGCAGCTGCAGAAACGGCGCCCAGTGCATTTTCAGCTCTGACTGCTCAGGCAATTACTGCAATCCCAACAGAATATGCTCAGCGCCAAGCTGCAATGACGGCTTCCAGAATCAGGGAGAAAACGGAATTGACTGCGGCGGCCCTTGTGAAAAAGCATGCAGGCTCGGCAAAATAACCAAAGGCGACACTTCTGCAAAGCTCTATACAATTGAAGATAATCCGATTGTATGCAAGAATCTTGGCTATAAGCAGGCCTGCAATGCAAAATGGAATGTAGTAACTAATGATGTTGAAGGTGCGAGGTATGACCTTAATATGGAATTTAAGACTGCAAAAGGGGAAACAAAAACATTGCCGACCTTTGAGGCAGTTTTAAAAGAAAATAATCCTCCTGCAGCGCCTGTTTCAGGGACTGGCAGCGTGATTGGAATAACTGGCTATCAGGCAGCAGGCGCAGCGCAAAATAACGCTGATAAAAACTCAAGATGCAGGCTTGTAAGCATGCCAAAAGTCTGCGGCTGCCCTGAAGGGCTTGTTGTTGATGAAGAAACAGGATTATGTACTGCAGAAACCTGCGACACCATCAAGCTTCTCAATGACTACCAGCAGCTTGTCGACTGGGATAAAAAAGAGACAAATCAGGAAATTAAGGACGATATAATATCTAAAAAATTAAGATTAAATGACAGAATCGACAAATGCTGCGAAGTGCCGGGAAGATTGGGATGCAAATCTAAAGATAATGATGTATTAAGCCTGCTCGGCCTGAGGAAATTTGATATGCCCTCTCAGCCTTCACTCTCGGGAACTGCATCCGGCATCACCGGAAGCTCAATTTTGGGCATAACCGGCAGTGCAGTTGCAGAATATGATGCAGATGAATATTATTTAATGCCTTTATACGGGATAAAGCCGTTGGAAATAGAAGGGGCTGGAGATAATGTGAAATTTAATTTCTTATATAATGGGTATTCCGACATTTATCATTCGCCTGAGCTAAATGACAATCCAATAATCTTAACTTACAATGAATATAGGGACATCAGGCTGCTTCCAATTACAATTTATACCAGCGAGGAATTTGGCTATACAATCTTTCAATTGATAGGGGTGCAAAAAGTTGGCGGAACAAGTGTTCCTGAAATGAAAGGAAGCGCGCATAGCGACATTGTGAAAGGGCATGAAACAGCCAATCTAAAATGCGAAAAAGGAAACATAAAGAAATTGCAGCCTTATTATTTCTGCCCCGAGGATGGATCAGGCCCAAGATCTGTGGAATGTCCTCTGGGATTGGTGGGTGACAGCAGCGGCTTAATCAGCGGAGGCATCGGGCAGCCGTCAGCAAGCTATGTATTTGACAACGCAGCCTGCTCCGATCCCTGCCCGGGAAAGCCGAAGTCCGGCAGGCTTATCGCAAAATGCGAATGGGGCACAGTTGGCTACAATCCTCCAAAAACAGTAACCTCTCCGCAGTCTCCTGAAAACATAGATAACTTATTTTATGTGAATGTTTACATCAACGAAAAAGACACTTCAAAATCTTATATATGGTTTTATGACTATAACAGGGATTCCCTGACTTACAAGCCCATTAGTATAACAAAATGGGCTAAAGAGAATGCATTTGGCTGGAGTTATATCCTTCTTAGAAGGGACAACAGCTTTTTTGACTTCAACATTAATCTGAAGCCAAGGCAGACAGAGCAGAACGCAAATTTCAAGGGAAGCCATCTGCAGCTAAGCAATGGAAAAGGCACAATCGGCTCAAAATATAATATTAATGTCATCCATACCGTCGATTTGCTTAAGGGCTATGGCTGGATTGAATGGTGGTCGATTGTCGAAGACAGGGAAAAAAATGCTCTTTATTTTGGGCCCATGTATTATTTTCCTGATGCAAATGATCCGAATAAAAATGTAGTATCTTTCTGGTCCATGTATAACTTAAAGGCATCCAAAACCAGCGATAATCTGTTGATCCATGACTGGTTTTATTTTGATAATAATGCAGTTGATTCAGCTTCGGGAGGGAGCAGGACATCGCAAAGCGGTTTGTCTGTCAGCTGCAACCCGACAGAGCTTTTAAGGCAGCTTGGAGAAACGCTTGGCGGAGGTAGCAGCGGGGCAAATGAAATTAAGGCAAATATAGCAGCATGCTGCAAAGACAATCCTTGGCTTGAAGGATGCGGAGGCATGGCCTGATGGCAAAAAAGAGGCTATTCGGCATTTTGGCATTGTTCGCATTAGTTGTCTCCCTTCCTATTATTTATGCCCGATTATCAGCAGACTTTGATGGCAATGGGGAGGTGGGATTTACAGACTTCTTTTTGTTTGAGAAATTATTTGGAAAGAAGAGGGGGGATATTGGATACAATGAAAGTTTTAATTTAAATAATGATAGTGATAGCAAAGACAAGATAGACTTGGAGGATTTTTTTAAGTTTGCGGGGGAGTTTGGGAAGAAGGTTGAAGTTAAATTTGATGTGGGAGAAAACTGCAAGGAAGTTATCAACGGTCAGAATTCAGCTGATCCTTCTAGAATAAACATTATCTTCGTTGGGGTGAATCATAATTTAAAAAATTTTATCGATTGGGCAAAAGCTATGGTGAGTTCAGATGCAGGACTTTTTTCTTTTGAGCCATATGCCTCAAACAAAGCGAAGTTTAATGTTTGGTACGTAGACAAAATTGCAAATGTAGGGGGTTTTGATATTACTTCACAAAGCTCTATCATAGACACTATCCACCCTGTGCTTGATGATTTTGCTTCCAGTTGTAAAGTAACCAATGAGTATAATATTGCAATTGTAGATGCTTCTTTCACAAGTGTCGCCTTAACTGGTCACAATGCAGCATTTATGAGCGAAAAAGGCGCTTTAATAGAGAATATGATCCAAGACAGCAGTATACAATTTGTTCATGAATTTTCACATCTTTTTGGACTGCTTCGAGATGAATATATATCAAAGAAATATCCAAGTGGGCTTTTTGAAACGGGGAAAAATTTTCAAATTAACAATTGCGCTTTGGCAAATAAGGATTCTGCATGCCAGAATTGGTGTAAGGGCCGTCCAAAATCAGTTGATGAGCTAAAACAAATTTCTTGCGATACTGATTCCGAAAATGACTGCAAAAAAAAGGAAGCTGTATGCCAATGGGTAAAATTTAAAAATGAATATAGATGCAGAAATATGGCAAGCTTATGCACGAGTTTAAATGTTGTTGACTGCGCCCAAACACCGACTAATTATTGCGCCTATAATCAATATACAGATTCTTACTACCAAAGCCAATGTTTTCCTATATTAAATAAATTGAATATTGGAGCCGATTGCATTGGAGATACTGGTTGTTATCAAGGTTGCACTTATGTTGACAGTTATAGAAGTTCTCTAAACAGTCTTATGCAGCATACTTATACTGGAGATATAGGACTAAATTCAGTCAGTAAGTTGATCTTGTGCCAAAAAATTAGAGAAACCACAGGTTCAGCAAATGGCAAATGCCATGAGCTTTTTGAATTATTCGGCGAAAAAAAGGCAGCAGGCAAACTCGCAGTCCAGCTATCCCAACCCCAGAAATTAGACGACAGCACGAAAAAAGACATGATAAGATACATCTCCTCAAATACTCCTCAGGAAGAAAAATATAAAATAAGAGTTGGATTGGTAAAATATTCTTTTGTTGCTGATGAATATGCAAAAGAGCCAAGGGCGGATTTTGACGGGAATGACATAATAGACAAAGATGATTTCTTCCGGTTCGCAGACGGATTTGGGAAGAAGAAGGGTGATGCAGATTACAACTCAAATTTTGACCTGAATAATGACGGGAATGTCGCGCTTCCTGATTTTTTTATTTTTGCTGATGAGTTTGGGAAAAAAGCAGCCCAGCCGGAGTTGGGCGATAATGAAATTGATGCCAACGAAATCCCTTTTGCCTACATATCTTCTGATAAGGCATCCTCAAATAAATTAAGCCTTAGAGAGGGAAAAGATTTGATCAAAACTGCAATAAGCAATCCTTCTGAAAGGGCAAAACTAAAGCAGAGGCAGGGGCTTGCCTTGGTAGAGACAGGAGAAACGGCAAAAGAGCCAAGGGCAGACTTCAACAGGGACAGCAAGATAGACTTTGGCGATTTCTCTCTTTTTTCTGAAGCCTTTAATGGCATTGATGTAAAATTTGATCTGAATAATGACAGAAAGATAAACTTTGACGATTTCTTCATATTCGCGGATAACTTTGGAAAAACCGCAATAATGCCGGAAAACAAATGCGCCGTATGCCCTGACTTGGACCGCAATGGAAGAATAGAAGCCTCCGATTTGATACAATTTACAGAAAATGAGATAGACATGAATAAAGACGGCGTTGTTAATGAGCTTGACGCCGAATGCTTGCCCCAGGAGAGGAAGATATTATGCAGCGAAATTCCAACATGCTTTGACGGAATAAAAAATCAGGACGAAACCGGCATTGACTACGGCGGAGCATGCCTAAGGGAGGATAATCAGCCGCCTGTTGTTAAAGCAGAATTTGATGAAATCTCGGTTAAGGGAAGCTTTTTGGAGCTAAGATTTACCATAATAGAAAATCAGATTCTTAAAAAATCAGGCTTGAATGAAGTTTCGATACCCGCTGGCGGCATTGACTTTGCAAATTCATACATAAACATAAGCAATGAGTCTCAGGAAATCAAAAAATATAGCCTATTGGATTTAGTTAATGATATACAGAGGAATTTTGTTTCCGAAACAGCTTACGCAATTCTTTATCTCAACACAAATGGCATGAAAGAAGGCAGCTACAAAATTGGTGTTGATGTGAAAGACAAGGCTGGCAATAAGCAGGCGCTCCAATACCCATTGAAATTGATAGCAGAAAATCCAGATTGCAGGCTTATGTCTGGAAGAGGCAGCAACAATAATATCAACATTCTTTTCGTAGGAGACGATTTCAAAAACAGGGAGGAATTTATGAAAATAGCAAGGCGTCATGCAGAGGTTTTATCTTCTGTAGAGCCCTTTAAGAGCAACTCCAAGCTTTTGAATTTCAAGGCATTGGATTTTGTTCAGGATTTTGATTGTCAAGGACCCCTTATTTCTGTAGAACAGGATATTGGGAATATTATAGGAAAAATAAATGTGGGAAGAGCAAGTGCCAAGTGCGATGAAAAGAAGATACAAACATTTGTGAAAAGCATGTGCGCCGCAGACTATACGATGCTTCTGAGCAGAAATGATTTCAGCTCATTCATGCTGCCTTCATCAAAAACAGCAGTTGTGTATGTCGGAAAAGATTCAGGAAGTTCTTTGATAAGGGAAACGCTTACTTATAAGCTATTGGAGGACTCCGGCCCTGGCGATAAAGCCTATACTAATGCAAAATTGGATTGCGCAGATAAATTCAAAGAAACTCCAAAAGTAAAAGAAATTGAAGTTTTATTTGAGGGAAAGAGATTATTGTTCCTGCATATATTTTACAAAAGTAACCTGATAAAAGATTCTGCACCAGAAGATTATGTATCTCCAGAAGATCTGCTAAAGAAGGGATATTCAGGATATTTCACCCCTCCGATATGCGGAGTTGAAAACCAGTATATACTTCTTAAATTTATTGAAAAAATAAATTTTGAGGAATCATCTCCAAAAGCCGCTCTGCATGAGTTCGGCCACAGCTTTGGAGGATTGGACGATGAATATTTGGTATTTAAGACAGACGCGCCGCCCGGCTTTATTTCTGTTAACTGCATCGATCCTGTAAAAAGCGGACTTCCAAAAATAGTGGATAATGGCAAACATCGTTGCGAAAGTGATCACAACAGCAAGGGCTTTCCGGTGGCGGGCTGCACCTATAACAACCTATGCAGCACGGACTACTTGTCAATTATGGCAGGCTCAACTATAGGGCGCCCTTACTACGGGGAAAAGTCAGAAAAGCATATGTCAGAGCTTTTATCGTCATTAGTTAAGAAAAAAAGCATATGGTGAATTAAAAAACAACCATCTGGCGAGGGCTGCTCCGCAGAGCTGAAAGGCGAAAAATTTAAATATAACAATGTGCACATTGTAATACATGATGCTTATCACGGATGCAATGGTTGTAATCCACTTAGCAAAATTATCAATATTAGAAAAAAGCTGTGATTACTTCAAAAAAGTGTTTATCCCTGAAGAAGTGTACCAAGAAGTAATTCAAGGAAAAAAAAGGGAGTTTCCAGAAGTGCCGCTTATAATAGGATTAATAAACAATAAAAAAATTGCAATCAAGGAAATTCAAGATAAAAATCTTGTTAAAAAAGCAAACCAATTTAATTTGCAGAGAGGGGAGGCGGAAGCTATTGCATTATATTGGCAAGAAAAAGCAGATATCATAGCTACAGATGATGACAATGTAAGAAAAAAGAAGGAACTGCTAAATATAAAATTAATAGGGACCCCCTCTATTATATTAAAACTATATCAAGAGAGCATAATTACTAAGTATAAAGCAGATCAATGTATTTTGGAATTAAGAAAAATTGGATGGTTTAGCAATGCTGTTTTAGATAAAGTGTCTATGGAGGTTGAGAATGGCTGAAGCAATTGGCATAAGGTTGGATAGTGATATGTTAAAGAAGATTGAAAAATTGGGTAAAGAAGAAGTTTTAGATAGAAGCACCATTATAAGGCAACTAGTTTATCTTGGCTATAAAGACCTTATTAAGAAGAAATCTGCAGAAGAATACGTAAAAGGTGAAATAACATTTTCTGAAGCTGCTCGGAGAGCTGAGATGACAATATGGGAAATGGAGCAATATCTTGTCGAAAACGGTTACAAGTCTTCATATTCTATTGAAGATCTTGGCAAAGAAATCAAATTACTTGGTAGTTAATGTTCGTTTTAAATAACAAAATGAAAAAAAAGAGGACATTCATCGCCCAATTTCTGATACTGATAGTTCTAACTATGCCTGTGGCATTCGCCCAGTCTGTAAAATCCCCAGATTTCAATGACGACGGCGAGGTTACATTTGACGACTACTTCATGTTTGCAAACGCCTACGGCACAAAAGCAGGAGATGCCAATTGGGACACTAAGTATGACATTGAAGAGAAAGAGCCAAGCAAAGGCGCTGTTGACATTCAGGATTTTTTCAAGTTTGCGGAGTATTTTGGAAAGCCTTGGAAGAAAATTACAGCCCCTGCCGGAGAGCCCCAAAGAACTGTTGTTGTAGAGAAGGAAGTCTGCCTGGACTTGAATCTTGATAATATAATAGACGAGCAGGACAAGCCCATTATAGAGCAATGCTCAAAAAAAGATACTGATGTTGCTGATTTGTGCGAAGCGGCAGGGATTACTGATGAAGTTGATGCCAATGCCCTGTTTGAAAAGCAGAGAGGCACTTTGACAGCCTGCTCAGTGGATTTGGCAGGCGGAGTCTCCAATACTCAATCCATGGGATTCCTTGATGATATGCGGGACGACCTTTGCCCGCTGCCAAACTGCTATGCAGAGGATGCGCATCAGTGCATTGAGGTGGGGCATTCGTATGTGATGAATGGCAGCAGCGTGATGGCAAGCTGCATTAACGGCGCTTTTTATTATGGTGTTATCGGGCAAAAGTGCAGGACAGAATCCTACTGCAAAAAAGACGATGTTTCAATAAGAAATTCGCAGGGCAATGATGTTTATATCTATAAAACCGGTCAATTCAGGCTGCCATTAACCATTAACAATAAGGTTGTAGAAGAAAAAACAATAATAGAAATGAAAGAAAGGCTTGGATATTGCGAGCCTCTTAAAAACAACCAGACTGGAGCGGTAATTGAAGGCACAGGCATCGTTATATCAGACAAAACAAGCGATGCTGAATGGAAAAGAATAACTGACATTGCAAAAACAATCAGGGCGCCATTTACCAGAGTGGCGGAAGCTGATGTTGAGTACACCCATGAAGATGACAGCGTCTATTATGTCGAATTCCAGAGCGATAAAAAAGAGGATTATATGGGAATGTGCTTTGGGGTATTTAATTTTGTCCCGTACCAGTGCGGCGCCCCCACTATAGTAAACTCCTGCGAATTTCCAAAAGAAGGCATCGGCCCAAAATATCCCCAGCCGGATTATAATTCTCAGCCAAATTTCAATTATAAAAAGAATCCACCATCAGTTTCGGCATACCAGGTCAGAAGCAGGGAAGGAAAATTTGTTGGGGAAGTCAAGGTTACTGGAAAAAGAGGCGAGGGTGAGCAGGTTCAGCTCCAAGTTGCACCGGGAGGAAGGAATTACTACGACATTATTTCTATAATCCAAACAACAAGGGAAATTCCTTCTACGGCAGTATCAAATCCGCAGGGAGAGCTTGAATTTGATATAGATCTTGAGCAACAATTTTCTGACGCTGCCTTATGCTATAATGATAAAGGAGAAAGAGTTGAAGGCTGTCTTGCTGACGACATGCAGTATTTTGCGCGCGCAAGGCTGCTCGATGCAGCAGGAAGGCCCATCTCCGTATGGTATGTTGATACTTCTTTAAGAGGGGAGCATCAGTTCGGCATCGCCACTCCTTATATAGAGACAATGAGGCAAATTGAGCAGGATGTCAAAGCCTGCAATGACTTTAGGTGGACTACTCCAGATGTTATTCCAACAATCATACCAGAAGATGATCTCGGCATTGTAAACGATGTAAAGTGGCGCTTTAAGGAAAACCAGCTCAAAGAAAAATATTACTTCCAGGTGCAGTACTCAAATGATATGAAGTTCTGGCTTGATGTTCCTGCAGGAGAAAAGATAGATCCTTCTGACCCTGATTTTAATGTTATAGAAGATGTATTCAGGCCGCATGACTGGCTTGAAGTGAATAAGCCCGAGGAGTCAAGTGATTTGTACAGGATTTCTTCAGTGGGAGAAGTGAGATACCACCGCAGTAAATGGCCTATCAAGAAAAACCGCATATTTCATCTTGGTTCTGAAAAATGCACTATCACGCCAACGACAACAGAAACAAGATGCAGTCCTGTAAATGATCCAGTAACCAAAGAGCCGATTCCGTATACTGGAACAAGAATATCTTTCACAACTCAAGAGGATATTGACTTTTTTAATCAGAAGATAATAGACATTTCCACAACCCTCGCAGCTGATAAAGACAAAAAACAGAAGCTATTTGATCAGGGGTTGGAGAATCTGCTGATCGAGCCTAACTTCCGTCAAGAAGAATATGTGAGGATATATCAAGGCATGTGTTATGGGAAGGAAGAGGATGTTGTCATTAAGCCTGAGAAGCCGCTTGATTTCAACAACTGCCTGCCTGAAGGAGTATATGTTTATCGTGTCAGGGCTGTAAATGAAGACGGCTACCCTCTATCAAGCTGGGGCTATAGCGACTATATTTTGCTCAGCTACAAGCATTTTGAGCAGACACAGCCTCTTCTTTTTGGCGTTGACGGAAATCTTGTCAAAGAACTCATTGATTCCAGAAAAGTGGCGGCATCTTACACAGACACTGAATTGAAAGAAACCTATTCTCCTGAAGAGATTGATGAAACAAACATCAGAAGGCTTGTTCTTGCTTATGATATTTCAGGCAAGTATAACCTTGGTAGTTTTGTTGATCCTAATAAGGGAGTTGTTAAGGAAGGATGCTCTGGAGTTAAAGTCGGCTTGAAGTTCACTGCAAAAGTTGCTATTGTTGTTGCAACCACATATGCAAGTGGACCTCTTAGCTCTATAACCAATCCTTATTTAAAAGGTACGCTTACTGTAATGAATGCATATGCCGGATCTCAGGCAAGAAGCGCTCTTGGAGCGGATATAGGAAAGGCATTCTGCGGCAGAAGCGCGTCATGCATACAGATATTTACGCAGGCGGCAGCCGCGGCTGATTTTTCAGGAGGGGCAGCGGCAGGAAAGTCAAAAGTAAGTAATTATTTTAAGACTGTTGCCGTTTCAGAAGCAACAAGGAGATTAAGCCCCTTCTTTGGAAAAATATGCCCTATAAAATCAGGCGTTGGAGGGCAATTATGCGGGCTTGCAAGAGACTTTGGGACAAAGCAGGTAGTTTCCATGATAGGAGGGTCTGCACCTTCGAAAAAGCAGTTTGTCAACAGCGTGAAATCCACGCTCAGAAATTATGCCATAAGTGAAACCGGCAAGGCTGTGTGCCAGGCAAAAGGGCTTTCATCAGTTGCTGAAAAGCCATTAGTGGGCCAGCAGATATGCAGATTGGTTGGAGAAATTGTCTATGACACAGTCAGCAATTCTGTAAAGAGCGCTAAAATTAAATTCGATGCAAAACAGGCTGCAAAGCAAGCTACAGGACTTGGAGAGCAGACTGCTCAAACAACAAACCCAAGGGCATATTCATGGGTTAAATTTTTTATAACCACAGGGCCAGAAACAATTTTGAGGATGCCCCTCAATGCAGTAAGAAAAATATGGCAGGGTATCAGTTATTTGCCTAATTTGCCGCGTGATGTAAAGTCTGCATTTGATAAGGATCCTAATATAAGCCCTGAAATGAGGGACAAGCTGGGGAACGCCCTGCGCTCATGCGCTGAAGACGTGGCTTTTGAGAAACTTATGGAGCAGCTGAGCAAATTTTCTGTGCCAATTGGATCGCTCCAGGACATTCCAAGCCAGCACTTTCAGGCATTAAGGGCAAGCGTTACACAAAATCTTGATGCATATGAAGCAACTCTTCCTAAAGATCCTAAAACAGGACAGCTTCTTGTCACAAATCCCTACTATGAGGCTTATAAGAGGCTTAATGAGATAACTGCAGACAGGAGAGTTTCTTTTGCAGAGATTCAACCGGACAAAGCCAAGGCAAATGGATGCAGGCAGCTAAAAGAAGCGTCGCGGAAGGCAGCAGAAGCGCTTGGCGATCAGCTGAAACAACAGAGGGGAGTTTATTATGATTTTAGTATAGCTCCAATAATGGATAAGATGCTGAAGGATTTGAGAGAAGATCCTAAAATAACAGGAGAGATAAGGCAGTTCGTGCTGCCATTTTTTGACTTTGACGCCTCTCTTGGAGATGAGGTTGAAAATGCATTTAAAATCTATACTAGCTGGAGACATTTACTTTCTGCGCCAGAGGCAGATCAGGTAAAGCGGGAATTCTATGCTCTTGCGCTGTATCACATCTACTGGCATATGAAGAGCGGGCTGGAATGCTGGGAGGATGATAAAGACGCATCGCCTTATGAAGTTGAAAAAAGGGCATTTCAGAAGACTTGGCAGGCCAGCGAAGTTTTATCAGCTAATTTTAAGATGGTAAGGGAGTTGGATTACGCAGCCAGAGAAAAATGTCTTGGGTTCTCTCAAAAAGGGCTGATAAATAAGGAAGAGTGTGTCGGCATGTTCTTGCTTGCGCGTGCATCAGGCTATACTGGACAGGGAGAAGCGGATCTTTTTAGGCAATTATTGCAAAGCAGCCCGATTTACAGGGTGAATCTTGACAGTAAGATTAGCTGCCATGGAGCTAATTTTGATTTTGAATACCAATATATTAACACTCAGGAATATGATGACCTTATGGGAAATAACTTAATGACTGAGTCCTGTGACATAAGAGATGCGCCGAAGCAGGCAGGGGCTGGCGGAACAACTACATTTGCTGTTTTTGATGTTAAATCTGCGCAAGGCATGGGAGGAATAACCGGCTATCAGACAGCTACTCCGTCAGGTCAGCAGCAGCAAGGCAGTGATTATATTGAATTAAATAATATGAAGATGAAGAAATTCTGCACAGCTTGTCTTGACTTAGCATCCCAAAGAAAGGCATCGTGCAAGCCGGATCCATTAGTGCCAGACAAACTTACAAACATTCTTGTATCTTATAGCTGTCAGGGCAAGGAGGAAGTAAAGGTGGAGACTAACTGCGAGTCTTTGGGGAAGAGATGTGGGAAGGATGTGAATGGGGAGGCTGCTTGCGTTTCAATGGCTATTGTTTCAATTGTAATAACTGAAAAAACCTTCGAAGAAATCGCCCAGCTTGCCTTGGGCGACTGTAAATTTCCAGGAACTTCAGGAGTAATTGTTGATGTAAATAATGCGATTAATAATTTAATAACCGGCTACCAGACTGCCACAAGCAAACCTTGCCTTCTGCCAAGCAAAAATGGCATTCCGACACTTGTTACGAGATTAGTTTTAGCCATGCAGGAAAAAGGAGTGGATGTAACTAATGAGAATTTTGAAAATTCATTAAAAGCAGTGCTCAAGAAAAACCCGCAATGGGGGCAGTTTAAGGATGAGATAATGTCCTACTTCAAAGCTACAGGCTATTGCAAGGATGGGCTTGTATTATTAAAAGACAACAAAGAAACTGATTGTTATCAGAACAATGGCTTATGTATTGAAAATAATTGTGTTTCTTTTGACAAATTCGGATGGAATGCGGATATTTTAAATGCTGTAAAGGGGCTAAGTCCGGATAATGATTTTGGGAAAAGGATTGAGGCTCTAGATTCATTAAAAGGAAAAGTTAAGAGTAACCTTGACTTGTCAAGAAAAATTTATCCAATTCTAATAAGGATGCTATCAGAAAATCCTGCCAACAGCAACGACTTTGTAATTGGAGCCGCTCTTGGTACGCTTTTAGAGATTGGAACAACACATTTAGATTTATCTTCAGACATTGTTCTAGGGATTACCCGTGCACATATTAAAGACACTTTGAAGTTGGACAGAGCACATGTTGATATAAAAGAGATAATTCGATTTGAATTAAATAGCAATAATAAAGGCATTGCTAAAGTTATTGATAGCCTCTTAATAGACCTTGGGAACCCAAATAAGGAAGAAACTGCTTCAGAAGGGCTCCATACTGTGCTTACAACATTAAATGAAGAGGGCTCAAAATCTCCTGCAAAAATCAAGAGCTTGGCGCCCAGCCTGCTAAATGCATTAAACAAAGATAAGAAGCATACAATCTTAATTAATAATCTCTTAACAATCATTTATAATTTTGACAAATCTTCCTTTAGTGATTTTGAGCTTGTTTTGAAGTATACCAGCACCAGCAAAGGATTGCATTTCGGCCAACTTGTTACATCAGTCCCTCTAGAAAATCTAAAAGGCATAACATCAAAGCAGAAGCTAGGAGAAGTGATTGGCACAGCCTTTTCAAGCGCAGATTACACATTTGATAATAACCAGAGAGAGTTAGCCGTTCAACAGCTAATACTCATTCAGAACATACATGAAATTGAGCTTGGCAAAGATCAAACTGACATAATAAGAGAAGGCATAGTTTCCAAGCTCGATTTCAAAACAATGTACCTTTTCACGGCAGTTGATGGTGAGTGGGAGATTAATGATATCACAAGCACTTTTGAGAAAATATATAAAAAAATTTCAGCCTACATAAAAACCATGCCTTCGGAAATTGAGAAGGCTGATAAAGACAAAAAAGCGCTGGATTGGTTTATAATGGACTTTGTGAGGAGGGCCAGGCTTTCAGAATTGCTGATAAACACAGACAACCCTAAATTTTTCATAGATAGATTTGAAAATATTCTTAAAACATATCATGGCAAGTTTGAGCTGGAAAAATTCAGCAACATTTTTGATTCTATTTCAAAGGAGCCAAAATTAAGCCCGTATAAGCCGATTGCCGAGGATGCCTTAATAAATTCCTTTAATTACTACAAAGGGAAAGGAGAAAACGATGCCATTAAAAAAATCAGTTTCTTAATACAGTACACTTATCCTGGACTCTTTGCCAATAGAAAATCTGAAGCAGAGAATATCATTAAGGGGCTTGCTCCTTTGCCGCAGTTTGATGTGCCTATTGATGCATGGCTAAACGATCAAAAAATAAAAGCAAAGTTTCTCTTTACCTCGCCGGATGACAAGTTGGAAGTCTCATGGTTTTATAATACAGTAAGTTTCTTTGATAACAACGGCTTTGATGTGGTTAAAATAAATGGGAAATCTGTAGGCAGATCAAGCCTAACTCCGCGAGCTAGTTATAGCAAAAGCCGCAATGTAGTGTTAACAAATGATAAGCAGCCAACAGAAATTGAAATGAAGCTTCAGGCTGTATCTGAAGATGGGATTACTGAGGCTGATTTAAAAGATGTCATTGACACATTCAGCGATTCTACCATTGATTTAATAGCAAATAGGGGCCATAGCTCTGAAACAGAAAATTTTTGCCCCATAAATAATCCGCTTTTTAATGAGAAAGTCAATATGGCTACTCCTAAGCTTCTTTATATTGGCTCTTGCTTTAGCTATGGAATTGCTCCGGACATCCAGAAAAAATTCCCGAAGGCATTTATAATAGCAGACAGCAGCACAGGAGAAGGCGATGTCAACAATAGGGCATTGGCATGCACAATAGACAAGCTGCACAAAAGATTGGGCACATGGAAGGGGATAGAAGACGCATGCCAGAAGGAATACCCAATTTTAGCGGGCAGAGATTTGGTATTTCCTGATGATCCTGTATTCCAATATGCTGTGTATTCAGCAAAATCAGGAGACGGAACACAATTAGGCTTGGGACAATCAAATGACAAAACCTTCGAAGAAATCGCCCAGCTCTCACTAGGCAGCTGCGCTCTTCCGGGAACATCCGGAGTTATCATTGACGTAAAAAACGCTCTCAGGAATTTAATTACAGGCTACCAGACCGCCCAGCCTAAAGACGACAAAACATGCCTTCTTCCTATTCCCGCCAATTACCCAGTTCTCGCAGACCGGGTTGTCGTTCAGCTAAGAAGCAGGAATATCCAGACAACGCTGAAAAATTATGAAACTGTAACAATAAACATCAATAAGCTTAACCAAGGATGGGACAAGGACAAGCTGAAGAATGCTCTAATCAAGGCAAAATTAAGCCCATCAGAAGTCAAGGCGCTTGAGGCTTATGAGTATATCACAGGAGTCTTGAGCAGCATGAGTGCAGATGTAATAATAAAAAATGATGTCCGCTCAAAGCTGAACCCGGATTTAGGAGAACTAAGAAATCTCGCAAAAGCCGCTGCTCTCGAATCCCCAAATTTATTCAATCTAAATCTTCTGTCATTAAGCCTTGAGCTTGAAAGGTCAATAGGCTTTGCAGATTACCAGCTTGCCGTGGCTGAAAAGGCAGGGTTGGATCTGCTGCCTGATGCCGCTGCAGCAGCAGATGCAAAGATTAGCCCCAAAAAAGCTGCTTATGAAAATGCTCTCAGCGCTCATGAAGATATCTACAGGCAGGTAATCTCAAAAGCAGATTATTCAGGCGACATAGTTTTTGGCATCAGGGCAAGATCTTATTTGGCAAGGATGCTTGAGCGCTCCGGAATGCCTGACAGCTTTGCAAAAGCCAAAATACTGATGAACGAGGTTAAGGGCAGAGTTGCATCATTGAGGACTTTGGAAACTCCAAAAACAACACTTACCTCAGAACATATATCACAGATAAACAGCGCTTACAGGGCATATTCTGAAAATTATCTTAGAAGCCAGACACTTCCTTTGCTTGCCACCCAATTTCAGAGAGTTTTTGGGGAAGAAGATGCAAGGAAAACTGCCCTTAAGACAAGAGAAGACCTGTTTACTCCGCCAAATCTGCAGCAATTGCAGTCTCAGGCAGGCAACGACCCGAGCTTATTCCAATTTTACATGACACTTGACACAGCAAACAGGGCATTCAACACTTTCTCATTATACGGGCAGTACAAGCAGCTCTACTACAACTTCGCAGCCAACAAGGCAAGATATGAATGCCAGACGGAAGTTAATAATGAGATAGAGATGGCAAAATTGTATTTGGCAAATGCCCTGCTTGCAAGATTGTTTGGAGTGACTGAGTTCAGCAAGCAGGGTGATTATGCAACAGCAAGAATAGATCCTGATAAGACAATCGCTTACACAATATCCGATGCATTGGCTGCCTTGAAAGTCAAGTCAATCTCGCTTAAAGATGCCTCTCAGGCAATAGGCTTTGATACTAAGTTTCAGCCAAATACATATGACATTCCGGACATCGCGGAATTCGGAAGCCTAAAAAACAAATACCAGCAGCTTGCTGAATTCAAAAAGCTGAATTTTAAGAGCCATTCTGACCTAAATTGGTATTACATAAAGCTGGGAAATCAGGAAAATGTATTCACTGGCTGCTATGCTCCTGAAGTTGGTCATCCTCCTGCTCTGATAAGCATGGATGATACTATCGCGTATTTTGAAAAGCTGCCCCTTGTGCAGTTTGAGCTTAATCTCGAGAAGAACATAAACTCCGGAATGTACGCAAATGTCCAGCGCGCATTAAATTCCCAAAGGCTGGCTCTGGCCAGGGATTTAAGAGAAAGGGCATTTTCAATATATCCTCCTAACCAGGTTGCTGCTGAAGAGTCAGTCTCGATTTACACTGATCTGGTAGCTGAGGGCTATGAATATGCAAAAGGCGAAAGCAAGGGCTATAAGAATATCCAGGAAGAGATGGGCGACATGCAGGGAGACGGATGGTTTGATTTGGCTCAAGGCACCACAGCAAGGGCTGCATTTGAAGGCAGCGCAGAGCAGATGACAAATGTCGCTTACATGGCTTTGGCAGGCAGAATAACGCAGGTGACAAAGCCGCTGGTCGGAAGGGCAGCGGATTTTGCAAAAAATGCCGCGGGCAGGACTTTAACAACAGGATTTAGAGTTCTAGGGCAGGCTGCCACTCAAAGAGTAATCCAGTTTGCGGGCAGCGTGGCAAAGCTTTCTTCAAATGTGGCAGCAACATTAGGAAAGGCAGAAGCAGGAACTATAAGATATTATTCAGGCAGGGGCTTTAAATTCGTAGTTGAGGAAGGCACTGAAGAAATTCTGGGAAATACCGCCCAGACAGTAGCGCAGCTTGCGTCTGGAAATACTCCATTTATTCCTGATTTGGTTGGAATGATGACGGAAATTATTGCAGGCGGCTCTGGATTTGATGCAAAATTCGATGAAAAAATAGATATTGACGGCATAAAATTGAACAAGGCTGCAATAAAAGGCGATATCCAAAGCTTAAAGCCGGATAATATAAATGCCCTGAATCTAAAAACAAAACAGGCGGCATTGGCTTATTTCTGGAAGTATATGGTTGATGGAAGTTATAATGGAGGATTTACAATAAACAACGAGCCGGGATGGAATGCGAAAATCACAGAAAGCGGGGTAGAGTTCACCCACCCAATAAACAGGCAGGTACATAAAGTTACAGATACAGGGCAGTTTGATAAGCTAGGAATAAAATTTGATGATGCAAAATACAATGATGAACTGAAGGCTTATAATGAATATATTGATGGAATGTTTAAGTCCGAAGCAACACAAGGCATCCAACTAAAACCGGATTTCGATCCAACAATCACTGCCGACATTTTCGGGACATCTGTTGATGCAAGGAACGGAAGAATAGCAACTGCTGGCATTATAGACGCAGTCTTTGATTCCTCAAATACAGGATATAGATTAAGCCAGACTGCTATTGAAGGGCATGCTATGCAGGCTGCCAGCTTGTCCTTGCCTTTAGAGCCTTCTGTAAAAGCTGATGTTTTGGAGCCTTTTGAGATAACAACAGGAAGCGGGACTGCGCAGGTGCAGGCAGGCACAGAAGCGCTTATTGGCAGGATGAAATGCAGCGAAGTCTGCAAGCTTCCAATAATAGGGAAAGTTATGAACAGGCCTGAAAGAGGGGAGGGTGTATATAAGTCAATAGAAAGAGTAAAAATAAAGGATCCTGATAAGCTGTACTTAAATGATGATTTCAAAGCCGTAGCTAAAATAATGAGGGAGAGCGGAGACAGCGCAATAAGCTTCTTCCAAGGCTCAAAACTGGATATAGGGGTTTATACTTCCACAAATGGATTGTTATCAAATTTTGTGCACGCGACAAAAAACAATGCGCATTACCTTTTCATCCGCGTGGAAGATGGGCAGTGGGTGGGAGCAAAATATGGGGGAGATAGGGTTATAGATGACAGCGCCCCGGATTTAAGGACAAAATACAAAAAGATCAATGAATTGCAGGAAGAGCTTGCGCAGGACTACGCAAAGGAGAAAAAAGAAGCTGCTTCTGTGCAGAGAGTCCGCCATCCTGTTGAAATTGGGAGCACTATCACTAATTCATATCAATTTAACAGCATGCTATCAAAAGCATTGTCCCAGGAGCTTTCCTTTTCATTGGCATCGAAGGATTTAAAGCTGAATAAAGGGCAGCTTTTCTATATCACGGACAAAGGAGGCTTTGATTTCTACACATATTCTGAGTTAAGAGGGAGCAAATTTGTTTTCAATAGGGAAGGGAGAGAACTCCTTCTTGATGAAGTGGATATACAATCTATTGTTATAGATATTGACTACACTAAGGCGGCAGAATTAAGAGAGAAGACTGTAGGGGAGTTTATAGCTGTTCGAGATAAGATTATCGGCACAAATTCACTGGTATATGCAACCCAGAATGGGTTTAATATAATTTCAGATGGGTATGTCCCTGCAGGAATTGACTGGGAAGAGACTGGATTTGTAAGCGAAAACACCATAGCAGCAAAGCCATTGGATGAAAGCGCATTAAAAAGGGCTGAAGCGAGGCTGGAGAAGCAAAACACTGCAGAATCGCAAAAGCAGATAGCTCCTGCTTTTTTTGTATTTGACGAGAGCATCTTAAAGGCTGATAAAGGCATAAAAACCCTTGGCGGAAACAGGGGATCTACAAAAACCATAAGATTAAGCGATCCGTCATTGAAATATATAGTAGTGTCCGATGATTATTATGATTATGTATTAGAGCCTATTTTGAGCAAAACAAGCCCTGGTGTATTAAGGGAAAAATTTGGGGATAGGGACTGGAAAAGTGTGATAGTAAGCAGAAGCCATTTTGATGTTGATGCTGCAAGAAATGCTCAGCTTACAGCAGTAGAACAATTTAATAGGAGAGTAAAGGAGGCTGCAGACCTTATTAATCCAGAGGTTCTGCAGGGCAGGGCAGCAGATTACACGGCAGCATTTGCGCGCTTAAGGGATTTATTTAGAGATATGCAGGAATTAGACAAGACGCAATCACTAAACCCCGCCGAAAAATTTTATTACCTTTCAAATTATGCAAGAGCCGCAGCAGAAAATAATGATATGGGCATTGCATTAATCGCGTACAGGTATGCAATGCTTACAGGCAGAAGCCTTTCAATCCCTGAAGTTCAAATAACCAGAAATGAGTATATTGAGCTGATTAAAAGCCGTTACTCCAATGATGTTAGGGCTTTGCTCTACCGCCTGTTCAGTAACAATCCAGCTAATGTTGACTCAGCAATATTAAAAGCAATCGACAATAATTTTAATTTCTTAACGGCTGATGTGCATGACTTTATAGCCATAAGCGATATCGATGCAGTTAGTAAGTTTAATTATATGATAAGTTTAGCAGAAACTGCAAAAAGAAGCAACAATGATAAGCTTATGATGAAAGGGTATATGTATGCAATGCTCACAAAGGACAATCTAGGAGCGACTCCTGAATTCCAAGCTGCAAGAGCAGCTTATTTGGAGCATACTAAAAATTATATAAGGAATAAATTTCTGGGCAAGCCTGAGGAGATGTCAAGGCTTCTAGGAGCATTTAACAATAACCCTCAGGAATTCTCAAAGGCATTAGAAACTGCCATTGACCAGGATTATGATTTTTATGATATTAAAATTGATGAGTTTATAATTAGATTCAAGAGCGGTTAATCATTTCCAATTCATCCTTGACAGCACGCCTTCTAAATCGTATTGAAACATCCAGAAGGGGATCTTGCGCCTTTCTATTTCTCCCATAACTTTTTCATACACTTTATTGCCTGCACGGGAAATGACAAGATAGGCAAGGGGGGGCTGCTCTATTTCTTCAGGCATGTCCTGCGTGGCAACATTTCCCGTTGGAGTTGCCATTGTGTATACAATTTCTAACGGCTTTCCTTTTCCTTCAGCATTTTCTCTTATAGTTTCTTGTATTAAATCTACAATATCGCCTTCTTTTCCAGGATTTTTGGCTTTGAACTTCAGAGAAAGGACAGTACCAAGATCAGCACTTTTATCAGGCATCACAAAATACAAAGTATCAGACTTTGCCAATATTTCATTCAAGAAATCATATTCTTTAACCTTTTCGCTTAACGTTGTCGCTTCTACAATGATTAGTAAGGGATAGCCTTCTGTGGTAGTATCTCTTATTTTTTTCATATCCAATCTTGCACTAGCATCTAGAATCTGTTGATATCTTTCCCCATATGTTGGATTTGCCATGCAGAAACACGTTTGTCTGGTATTTATAAATGTTTCTATTTTTGACTATTATAAAGTAGTAAAATTAAAAAGATTTAAATAGTCAAATCAATGTTCTAAAATAGAGTGGGAGGACTTATCTATACTCGCGGACAAAAATAATTAGACAATTGTTGTCCGCTCCTAATAAGCAAAAGACAGTTTATTGTCTAAATACTTATGTCTTTTGCTATATTATCTAAAACTTGCCT
>CAYVTQ010000012.1:0-31583 GCA_964454865.1 uncultured Methanosarcinales archaeon | reverse complement strand
GAGCCAAATGGATTTAATCATGGAATATTTCAAGAAGCATCCAAAAAAAGAGATTCCTCATCCAGAAATTGTTGATTGGGTCGTTACAGAGTTTAAAAAAAGAACTGGGAAAGTATTCAGAGATCCCGATAGGGGTATTAGAAAATTGTCTCAAGATGGCCAACTTATCAAAATTAAAAAAGGAGTCTATAAATATGATCCTGATTTTGTGAATAATAAAGAACTTGAAGATTTTACTCCTAAGCAAAAAGAAGAAATTTTTAAAAGAGACAATTATAGATGTGTGATTTGTGGAAGAGGTAAATCTGATGGGGTTGAAATCCAAGCAGACCACATCAAACCAAAAGAATTAGGTGGAGAAGCTGATATTGAAAATGGACAAACATTATGTGCACAACATAATTTTCAAAAGAAATACTACAAACAAACTGAAACTGGAAAAAGAATGTTTATACGGCTTTATGAATTGGCAAAGAAAAATAATGATAAAGAACTGATAGCTTTCTGTGAGCAAGTATTAAAAGTGTATGAGAAAAATAACATAAACGGACACATTGTCTGGAAGAAATAAACGCACGACTCCCATCCCTCTACGAACAAAACTTCGCCTAATTCTATAAGTTATAATCGGTTTACAAAATCCCCTATCTTCAACTGTCCCTTCAATTCTCTCGGACAATCATAAATATCATACTCAAAAACACTTTTTCCTATCTGCTCTTGAATATAACGCTTGACTTGTTCTTGCGAAACGTGTCCAGCAGAACCACAATAATAACCTCTTGCCCACAAAGCGTCAAAGCCTTTTCCAAAATGTTGTTTGTATCCCGAGTATTTCAAATCCGGAAATACTCGCCTTAATTGAATTGTGTTTCGTTTAAGTGAAATGGTTTGCGTTGAGAAACCCCTAGCTTTAGCTGGATTTATTTTGGGAGTATGTCATTTATAATCTCGGACACAAATAATTCACGCGAAAATCAAAGATTTTCGGTGTCCTGAAAATCGTGGATTTTCATGAGATTGAAAATACTTTGTGTCCTCCTGATATAATGGCGGAATAATTGATAAATTATTTACTTCCGCCATTATAGATTGATCTTTTTCAATCCGCCTTCGGCATATCTAGTGCGAGGCATCGCTTTCCTACCATGCTCGAAAAGCGACAGACTACCTTGATTGGCTTTTCGGCATCCTGTACAGGATACCGCTCCGCCTCGCCAATTCTTTGAAAATTTTTGGAATTTTCCGCCGAGTGCATCTTGGCCGCGGAGCGGCGGATTGAATTATGTGTAACTTCAGAAAGCTAAATAATTACAATTTTCAACAATATTATTAAATCCATTAACTTATATTACACTATGAGCCAAATCCTCAAAATCTACCAAGCCCTGCTGAAAGAGCATGGCCCGCAAGGCTGGTGGCCTGTTAAGGGTGAAAATGACAGCAAGGCAGAATACCACAAATCAGACTATTCTTATCCAAGGAATAAAGGGCAGGCGTTTGAGATAATGGCAGGGGCTATTTTGACGCAGAATACAAGCTGGAAGAACGTTGAGAAAGCGATTGAAAGCCTGAGGCGGAATGAGGCATTGAATCCGGAGGCAATCAAAAGATTAAAAATAAATAAACTGGCTGAGCTGATAAAATCATCCGGATACCATAACCAGAAGGCAAGGAAATTAAAGCATCTGGCCGGGTTTTATCTTTCCGGCAACGGCATTACAAGGGAAAGCCTGCTTAGCATATGGGGCATTGGGCCGGAGACAGCAGATTCCATATTGCTTTACGCATTAAAGAAGCCTTATTTTGTTGTGGATGCCTACACTAAAAGGATATTTTCGAGAATAGGATTATGTAAAATTTATGACAAGTATGAAAACGTGCAGAAATTGTTTCATAATAATCTGCCCAAGGACTTCAAATTATTCAATGAATATCATGCCCTTATTGTTAAGCATGCAAAGGTGTGCTGCAGCAAGAATAATTCAGGCGCCAATTGCGCTATGATTGGCTTGAAATAAATTTTTACAGGCATTATTTTCTGGAAGAATCCATCTTAGCATCGCGCAGGCTTCTTTCCTGCTTAATTATTTTCCCAATATCGGGTCCTAATGCTTTAATAATAGCTTCACGCAAATTCGGATCATTCAATTTTGGGACTTCCGAAACTCCCCGGCGAAATCTTATAATTTCCAACAAGCTGTCAATATCAGACGGAACTGGAATAGCTGGAAGCCTGTAATGCGGGAGTATCGGCTCATCGGGGCTCAATGGAACTTTGGAAGGCTCTGGCTCGGCGTATAATCGCAGTTTCCTTATCCGTCTCATTTCCTCCTTGTCTCTTTCAAAATCTGCCTTAAGCACGCTGTCCAGGTCTGCCCTGTGGTAGTCAATAGGAGTTTCTTTTCTCTTTAAATAGGAAGTATCGGCAACGGCAGCCTTTTTGACTTTTTCCTTTGAAGCATCAGGCTCTTTTGCGATTGAAGACTCCAATCCCAATGTTTGGGCTCCAATAATCAGCAATGCAGCCAAGCCTTCCTTTGTGGCAAGAAGATTATAGGCTCCTTTAGCATTTTCTTGGATATATCTTAATGTGCCTGCAATGTATTGGTTATATTCTGTTGAACTTGCCATTTGGTATTAGTATAGTGATTCAAATATATAAACTTTATTCTGTGATTACTTTATAGTTATAATATCATTATTTAAGATTCGCAGGCGCTTTAAGAAAAGCTGTGTTTTTCCCATCAGGAAATATTCCAAGCTTATCAGGGAAATCTATCAGCCCATCGGGGCGCGGATCATCCCGGCTTCCTATTAATTTTCCATCCACCACAGAATAGACATCATTTTGAGGTGTAGGTACTAGCCCATTGGATTTTTGAAGAGCTAAAGTCAATTTTCCAGCATCATTTCCGCTTTTTCCCTCCCTTCCGGCAACTTCAGCAAAGCTTTCTCCCCTATTTATTTTTATTCCGTGCTCAGCTTCAGTTTTAGGCTCATCCGGCTGCTGAGTGGCTTGAGATATTAAACCGTGCTCAGCCTTATCAGTTTCTTTTGTTTTATAGCTATCGCCGGCAGAAAGGATTATTGCCAAGGCGGCAAGCGGCAATATCAAAGGCCTTACTGCAAACCATGGTGAAAATACCTTGCTCTGCTGCTGAGGCAGAGTGTAGATTGCCTGCTGCCCTGTTTGCGAGTAGATCTGCAGAAATTGATCATACTTTTTAATAACTCTTTCCAAGCCCAATTTGGCATCGGCTATTGACTGCTGCGCGGCCCTAAATTCCGGCTTCTTGGCAGTATTGACTTTCATTAAATGCCCATTTGGATCTGCATATCTTGCAATCTCTTTCAACGCCTCCTCCAAATATCGCCTTGCATCAGAAACATCTTCTTGAGAGATTTGCTTTACCTCGCTCAAATCATGGCTTGCATACATAATCATATCCTGAACTGCAGTTTCCAAGCCCCCTATAGCCTGATTTATGAAATGCCCTCTTCCTTCCTTCTTAAACAAGTATCCAAAAAGAGAGCCGTCTTTTGCCCTTGTTTTCCAGTTATAGCTAAGCGATTCTTCAGGGGCGCCTCTTCCTTCGGCATCAAAATCAATTGTTTTAGAAACCTTCCTAGTAATATCATAAGTTTTGGCACTGTTAAAGCCAGAGATAACGGCAGCTAAGCTTCTTGCAGGGCCGTACACATTTTCATTAAAATACGCATTAACTTCTGATTTCATTATATTGTGTTTACTGTTAGATATTTATAAATCTTTCTATTTTTACTATTATATAGTAGCTACATAATTTCCTAGAAACATCATAAAAGTATATATAACACTATCCATCCTGTTAGTTAATGGCGAAACCTCATATAAAAACCGAAAAAGCCACTTTTGCAGCAGGATGCTTCTGGCACGTTGAAGAAGAATTCAGAAAGATAAAAGGAGTGGTTAATACATCTGCCGGCTATACAGGAGGGCATACAAAAAATCCAAGTTATGAGGAAGTATGCACTGACAGAACCGGGCATGCAGAGGCTGTTCTTGTCGAGTTTGATCCCAAACAAGTGAAGTATGAGGAGTTGCTTGATGTTTTCTGGAAGAACCACAATCCGACAACATTGAACAGGCAGGGGCTTGATTTTGGAACGCAGTATAGGTCTGCAATATTCTACCACAATGAGAAGCAGAGAAAGGCTGCAATTGAGTCAAAGCAGAAGCTGGGAAAAAGCGGAAAATACAGGAAGCCGATTGTAACGGAGATAGTTCCTGCAGCCGAGTTCTACAGGGCTGAAGAGTACCACCAGAGGTATCTGGAGAAGAAAGGTGTTAAGAGCTGCCCTATTTAACTAACTTACTTCTCCAAAAACTCATTCATCTTGTCGTCAAAATTTACCATCTCAAAAGCCATTTCCATCTTTGTTTCCTCCTCTCTTTTTTTCATTTTTGGTTTTACAGTGATGTTAAATCGAGCCTCCTTGTGAATACCATCATTGAGCCTCAATATTGAATTGCGTCATAGTAGCTTATATATAAATATTTCGCTTGTGTAGTGCAATATTGAGCCTCAATAGGAAAAAGCTTAAATATTAGCATCAGGTTTCAACAATGATGGAGCCTGAAAAAGATATTCTGGATTTTCTGGGCAGCAGCCCGAATGGCGCGTCCACGAGCGAAATTTCCCAGTCAACAAGCCATACAAGAGCCACAACTGCAAAATATCTTGAGGTGATGAAGCTGCAGGGCAAAGTCGGCCTGAGGGAAGTGGGAAAGGCAAAGGTGTGGGTTTTGGCGAAAAATGCAAAACTAATCCTTATAGCAGAGGATGAAGAGCACATAAGAAGGCTGGTAAGGGTTATTTTGGGAAAAGACGAATATGAGTTCACAGAAGCCAAAGACGGCAAAGAAGCGCTTGAAAAGGCGAGTGAAATGCCGGACCTGATAATTTTGGATGTCATGATGCCGAAAATAAACGGCATAGAAGTCTGCAGGCAGCTTAAAGGCAATGCCTTAACAAGGAAGATACCTGTGCTTATGCTCACTGCAAAAGGAGAGATGTCTGACAAGGTTGTCGGAGTGAAGGCCGGCGCTGACGACTACCTGACAAAGCCTTTTGAGCCGAGGGAATTAAGGGCTAGGGCCGGTACTTTCCTTGACAAAGAGAAGAAGGAAAGAAATCCGATAACAAACCTTCCAAATCTTGATCATATATTCAATAAAATAAAGGAAAATAAGGATAATCTAAATGTGTATTGCCTGCTTTTCAGAAATCTGGATGCTTATAAAAAAACATACGGGCTTTCAAAAACAAACGAGCTCGTAAGGCTTGCAGCGCAGATAATATCCCACAGCCTTGAGAAGATTGCAGAGAATAATTATGCAGGGCATGATAATGATGGTAACTTCATCCTTGGCATAGAATCTAAAAATGCGGCAAATGTGCTGAAAAACATACGAAATGAGCTGGAGTCGACAATACCGTTTTTTTATGATACCGACTGCGAGAATATAGACTTCAAAAAGAATGTCCTCCTCAAAACAGGCGCGGACGGCAAAATAGAAAGAACATCTTTGGTGCGGCTGGACATAAAACAATTAAATACAAGCGGCATATCCACCATTGAAGCGCTAAATAAAAAACTAGATGAGATAAGGAGGGGGTAATATGAAGAAGAAAATTTTGGTTATAGAGGATGAGCCGCATATCTCAAACCTTGTGAAGGTAATCATGGAGAAAAACGGCTTTGATGTGCTGCAGGCATTCATAGGCTCTGAGGGAATGCACATGGCAAAAACAGAAAAGCCCAATCTGATTATTCTGGATGTAATGATGCCCAACATGGACGGCTTTGAGGTTGCTGAAACCCTGAAAGGCATGAAGGAAACAAAAAATGTGCCCATCATAATGCTCAGCTCGGCAGCCCAGTTCAAGGACAGGGTGCGCGGGCTTGATGTCGGGGCTATTGACTACATAACAAAGCCGTTTGACAAGGACGAGCTGGTGGCTAAGGTGAATGAGCATATTAAATAGCGGCATTTCCCAGATGATGATAAGAAAATCCGATGAAAAATTAAATCTTATATTTGAAGTAAGCAAATTAATTAATTCTAGCCTTAATATCGACAGCATACTTTCCAATGTCGTTGATGCAGTCAAAAAGCTCGGGTATGACCTGTGCTGCATCCTGCTTAAGGAAGGGGATTTTCTTGTAGTAAAGGCGTCTTATGGATTAGAGGATACGGGAATTGACAATGTCCGCGTGAAAATAGGAGAAGGGATTACTGGGGAAGTTGCAAAAAACAGAAAAGCTGAGATTGTGAATGATGTCAGCAAAGACAGGAGATATATAGATTTCCTTGAAGCCCTAAAATGCAACTCAGAACTTGCCGTCCCGATAATAGCGGAAGGAGAGCTTATGGGGGTTTTTAACATAGAAGACAGGAGGAAGAACGCTTTTGATGAAGAGGATTTGAAGATTATCAGCACGCTGGCGGATCAGGTGGCGGTTGCAGTGCATAATGCCAAGCTTCTTGAAAAACTAAAAATAACGAACGAGAACCTTTCAATACTTTACGACACCGGTAAAATAGTCAACTCAACTTTAGTGTTAAATGAAATTCTCAAAAACATAACAAATATTGTAGCTAAAAAATTAAATTACTCAAATCTTTCGGTGTTATTTTTAGAGAAAGACAGGCTGATTCTAAAAGAGGCTTATAATCATCCGAGATTAGGAGATAAAGATTACTATATAAGCATTAAAGATGGCGTTACAGGCTATGTTGCTAGAAGCGGCAAACCAGTGCTTGTAAATGATGTTGCAAATGACCGCAGATACATTTCAATAAGAAGCAATATAAAATCGGAATTGGCAGTTCCATTAAAGATAGGAAATGCTATTATAGGTGTTTTAAATACGGAAAGCGAAAATCTAAATGCTTTTGACAAGAATGACTTATTTTTGCTGTCAACTTTAGCAGACCAAACTTCAATTGCTATTCATAATGCAAATATTAACAAATCTTTGACGCAATCAAACCAAAGGCTGAAAGGCATAAATGAGATTGGAAAAGTTATTAATTCCAGTTTAGACCTTGACTTAATCTTTAAAAAATTATTGGAGTTTGTATCTAAAGAAATGGACTTTGATTTCTGTGCTCTGCTTATGATTGAAAAGGGGAGATTTTACACCAAAGCAGGAATAGGATTTACCAAAGAGGAATTAAACACATACAACGCGGATATTGGAGAAGGCATATGCGGAATGGTGGCAAAAACAGGCGAACCCATAATTGCCAATGATGTGTCAAAAATAATATTCTATAAAAAGCAGGCTCCTGCAACCCAGTCGGAAATAACAGTTCCATTGAAAGTGGAAGGCAAGGTAATAGGTGTTTTAAATGTTGAAAGCAGAAAGCTGAATGCTTTTGATGATGAAGATTTGGTGTACCTATCGGCGCTTGCTGACCAAGCTGCTATTGCCATAAGCAATGCGCAATTATACAATAAAATCAAAAATTTTAATGAAGAGTTGAAGAGTGAAGTCGAATCTGCAACCAAGGATTTAATGCAGGCAAATAAGAAATTAGAGAAACTGAATGAAATAAAATCGGATTTTGTGTCTACAGTGTCGCATGAGCTTAGGACGCCTTTGACAAGCATACAGGGCTATGTGTCCTTAATTTATGATGGTGACACAGGCCATATAACTGATGAGCAGAAGGAATTTCTAGGCATTGTAAAAAGCGAAAGCGAAAGGCTTACAAGGCTTATCAGCGATTTGCTGGATATATCAAAAATAGAAGAAGGCAGAATGCAGTACGTTTTTGAGGATTTTAACCTTTTGGATTTTATTAACAGCTATAAGAAGGAAGTATCGACGATGGCTTTGAGGAAGAATATTGAAATTGAGATAAAACTGCCTGATAAGCTGCCTATAATAAAAGCAGATCCTGATAAAATAAAGCAAATATTCTATAATCTTATTAGCAACGCAATCAAATTTTCCAAGGAGAATACGAAATTGCAAATATCAATTAAAGAAAATGATGAAGATATACAGGTTGATGTAGTTGATTATGGTGTTGGCATCGCAAAAAAAGACCATAAGAAACTTTTTGGAAAATTCAGCCAGATTGACAGCAAAATGACCAGAAAAGCTGGGGGTACAGGATTGGGGCTTGCCATAACAAAAAATTTAGTTGAGTCTCATGGCGGGAAAATATTAGTAAAATCAGAATTAGGAAAGGGAAGCACGTTTAGTTTTACTATCAGCAAGAAATTGAAATAAAGCTTTTATTGATGTAATATCCTACCCATTAAACAAGTATATTTAATAGCTTTACTTTTTGAAGTCTAAGGGCATTTTAAGCTTATATATATTAGTACCATCACTGTAGCCTTGTTCCATTGTCATGCCCAATTCCTCCCATCTGCTTAATTGGCTTGCCTTAAAGTGATCCTTTAATTTAAAATTAGGCGCTCTTAAATAAAATTCCAATGAGAGGTCGCCATTACTAATGCCATATTGGATGGTTATAGAAGGGATAGGATCATTACTATCCCATGCAGCTACAGAATGCCTCAAAATGCCCTTAATCAATAATCCCAATTCAATGGGAGTTGCTGCATCTTCAAATCTTTCCATGGTGCCTCTTAACTCTACATTGAATTGTGTTCGAGGTTTCAAGTTGTAAACCATGAACTCCAAAAATTTTTGATTTAAAGTTGACCCGACGGAATACCATTTCTCGCCTTCACTGACTTGAGGCGCGCTGGCAGCCCTTTTTTGTGCAACTATGTAATTGTTGTATTGATAATATTCCCATGGACTGCCTTCCTTCCAATTTTTCAGCCTTAATATCCTAAAGAATTCCTCTTCCACATCACGCCAGAAAGATTTTTGCCCCTCTTTCCTGTAGTGGTACAAGGGAGCCAAAAAAGCTTTATGGCCATAGATAAAAACTGCCTGTGAATATTCCCGCGGATGGCTGTAAACAGTCCTCTCCCTTCTAGTCACTCCATCAATAACTTCAAATCCCGTCTCTTCCATTAAGTCAGCAATATGGTCCAATGAAAGGCTCCCAATAGGATTTGGTTCAAAAAGCCTTCTATAAAAACCATGGGGGTTGCCGGTACTGTCATAAAATCCTCTTTTTTGTAAAACAATATTATATGCATCAAGGAAATCTCTTGCGGTTCCGCCGGCAGACATGCTCAGGCAAAATACTCCGCCGGTCTTTAACATCCTGTTTATTCCTGATAAAGCAGTGTACTTTGCCTCATCGCCTTTTAGCCAATGGAATACTGAGCTAGACCAAGCCATTGCTGCCAATGACTTTGCACTTTCTTCCCCCGGGATATTTAGTTTAGTCGGGTCCAAAGCTGTTAAATCCTGAACCTCAATCAAATAATCTAAAGAATGCCCTTCTGGACTCTCTGGAGTTATTGTTTTTTTAGCATACTCATCAGCGACTACTCGTGCGACGTTTCTGGCAGTTGATACTTTCTTAGGGTCCAGGTCTATGCCAACTATTCTCCTCCTGCCTATCAAAGGATGTGAAAAAACCATATGTGGCGCAATTGCAAGATATAATCCATCACCGCAGCCTAAGTCCAAAATATGCCCTCTTTTTGGAATTTCAACCTCCAAACCGCAAAAAAGTTCCCAAAGTGTTACTTGATTTCTTAACTGCAACCCATGAGATATAGAAGTAAAGAACGGAGTTCCGCTTTGGCTTATTGCCAAATCTTCTAATGGAGGAAGTCCGGAAAGAACTGATTCTGATTTAGGCATTGTCTTCAAATAAGTTATTATCTAATTAATCTCTGTAGAGTGGTTATAAATTTAAAAAGATTATGGTTTTATTTGATATACCTGCTAGTAAATTTACTAATTATCCACTCCGTCAGAACCCGAGTCTCATACTCATCAGGGGTATGTATGCTTTCATGTATGTCAACCATTCTTGCAGTTTTTCCCGTCAAGTCTGCGCGCCTGCCCATTGACGGGTCTCCTATATACGTAAACCCCAGAACACCACCCATCATTGTCTCTGGCAGAACGTTAAGCCATTTCAAAGGCACCCTTTCAGTGAAATCGTTTTTGCCTTCAATGTGCTTCTGCAGGTAGCCAATGCTATATCCATAGGAAATATTCAGCTTTTCCTCATTATTATTATATCCATAATTTATTTTAATTGAATATCCATTAGGAGGGTTAATGTTTTCTTTTTTATCCAGTATTGATATTTTATAGCCATTGTTTTTGTTGTCATTGATTTCAATGCCAAGCTTTTCTTCCCTTCCATTGTTTTCATAGCTTATTGAGATGCCGTAAGGGCAGGCATTGGATGGCAATACATTTTTAATCTCGGCATTATAAAAGAAAAAGTTATCTTTTTTATTGCTATCATCTGAAATTTTACTGATTTTTACATTGCTATTTTCAGCGCCTATTTTTGTTTTATTGAAAAATTTCTGCCTTGAAATTGCCTCTTCAATCTTTATAATGCCATCAATGGAAAAGTCATTGAACTTTTTGCCGGCATGCTTTTTATTATTGGAATTGTTTATATTGAAATTTATATTATTGCCAGTTTTTTTGTTGTCTTTGCTGATTATTGGAAAAATATCAGAAAAAAGAAATTTAAGCAATTCCAATTCAGTCAGCCTTATCATGCCATCTGCATTATTTTGATTTTTCTGCATTTTCAAAAACTCCAATAGCTTCCTTCATCAGTTCTTCTGATTTTTCCCTGTCATTTGAATCTGCAAGTATCCTGAAAACCCCTGATTCTGTCTTTGACGCCCTGAACCAGACAAAAGATATTTTGTCAATAGCAATTTTTATGCTGTCATTCAGGCTTTTGATTTTATAATGTTTATTTGAATAGTAAATTTCAATGCCTTGGATTATTTTATTATATTCTTTTGGCTCAAATTGCTTTTTTTCCTTTAATGTATAATATTTAGGGATGCTATCAATTATCTGGCTTAACTTTTTGCCCTCATTCGCAACTAATGAAATTATGCAGGCAGCTGTCAAAATCCCGTCCCTGCACCTTGACGGAGGCATTATTGCGCCGGCGCTGGAGCCTTCTCCGCCCAAGACTGCATTAGTTTCGAGCATTTCATCAACGACATTTATTTCGCCGACGCCTGTTTCGATAATTTTTCCGTTATATTTCTCCACTACTTCTTTTACAACATTTGACGTGGCATCATTAATTACAACAATTTTTTTATTATTTTTTTTAATATCTTTATTATTCAGATAATTTTTATCGCCTGATGAAAAAATGTATTTTGCAGCCAATGCCAGAATGTAATGCCCAGAAACTATTGCTCCATTCGGAAGCATTATTTCTGCCCTGTCTGCATCACAGTCAAATCCAACTGCAAAATCGGCATTGTTCTCCTTTATTGGATTTGTGAGGTAAAAAAGGGATTCTTCATTTGGCTCAATTGCCCTGCTGAATACTCCGCGCTCTATATTCACGCCGATGACATCAGCCCCTATATTTCTAAGGATATTAATTGCTATAATGCCAGCGCCGCCATTAGGATCAACAACAATTTTAATTTTTGATTTTTTAATTTTGGCAATATTTTCTTTTCCAATGAAATCAAGAATAAAATCATTGTATTTTTTCATTAATTCATTATTTTTTTCAATAATACTTTTTTTAAATTTTTGAATATTGATTTTTTTATTTTTGTGAAAAATCTTAATGACTTCAGCCATATCATTTTCGCTCAGCACAGCGCCGTCATTTCTTAAGAACTTAAAGCCGTTGAAGTACGGCTCATTGTGCGATGCTGTTATTATGATGCCTCCGTCTGCGCCGAATTCGCGGACTGCAAGCTCGACAGCAGGAGTCGGCGCAATCCCGACATCAATGATGCTGCAATTCAAAACTTCAGTTATGGCATCCATAATCAGGCTGCCGGACTGCCTTGTATCCCTTCCAATCACAATAACCGGAGTTTTTGCTTTGCTTTTTAGAAATGAGATATAGGAATGGGTGTATCTTGCCGCTATTTTTTCATTTATGTCCTTGCCCCAGACGCCTCTTACGCCTGAGAGTGATTCTGTTAGTGCCACAATGGCTGCAATAGAATTTAAGTTTATAAAGGTTTATCACAATAAACCAAATGAATTATATAATTCCTTATTAATAAATGTAATAATATCCTCAAGACCCATCTTTTTGAGTCTTTCCTGTATTGCAGAGTAGGCCATTACTCCTTCTTGATTCCTATCCCTAGCTTGTCTCAGCAAATTATGGACTTCTTGTCTGGCAATTTCTGCAACTCTTACTTTGTTCACAATGTCGATTTCTCCGGGAAGCTCTTTGGCAATAGCTTCCTGCGTTCTTTCGTATTGAATATGGGCTAAAAATAAAAAGTTAGTGTCTATGCCGTGCTTACCTTTCAGATCATCTTCTAATTTTTTGAATCTGTTTTGTTTCTCCCTTTTTTCAGTCCTGGTGCCGCGGTTTCTGTTATCTTTATACAATAAATAAATTATCTCTCCAAATTGATGGGGCAGAAACCTTGACAATTCTTCAACTTTTCTCACCAATCTCTTAAAAGAGCCTTGGCCTACGCCTACAAGAGAGTCAGCTTGTCCTATATTAATTGCATCATACACCTTGCTTTTTAGTTCACTGTATGCATTCCAAATCTCAGAAGTAAAACCACTCTTTGTAGCCCTTATATCATCAGCTACTCCCTTGCTATGGATGGTGGCGCCGCTGCCAAGCTCGTCTTTTATTACTGTCCTAACAGATGGAAAGTCTGTTTTCCACACATCCCTTGCAGCCGCATTTACAAGCTTTTCCCTCCATTCTCTAAAGATATAATCAAGCACAACATAATCCGTGTAAATCTTTTGAGGCTCCACATTGGCTAATTTGCAGTCTTCTGGAAGCTCTCTGCGGGTGTAAACGCCTCTTGCAAAATTTTGCTCCGGCCCCTTGTGCTTTTTGCCGGTTGGCGGCTCTGACGGCAGTTTTTTCACATCCAGAAGAACAAGCAATGAATGATTTTTTGTAACTTTTTCTGCAAAATAAGCCCTTAACTTCTCTGTTATATCACTAAAAGTAAACAAACTGCCAGCGCTGCGCCTTGCTTCCCTTTGCCCTGAGCCAGCGCCTTCTGGCTTGCTTGAAGCTCTTGATTCCACAGACCTCATGGCTATAAAATACAAATAGCATCCGAACAGATTAGGCGAGGGGGTGTCGAGGGCAAGCGATTTATAGTAATCCTTGCTCGCTGAAATAGCGCCCCTTACCTTCTCAAAATTAGCATAGCTTTCATGATAGGGCAGCAATTCAGGGCATAATTTGCCGAGCACACCTAAAGTATTCCAGTCATCCGGAAAATAAGTGTCTCCTCTTAGCCATGTGTTCCTGATTGTTTCTTTTTTGACCAAAGATGTTGTATTTAGCTGCCCGCTTTGCACAGCATGGTACAATTCAGAATGCACAGCTTCCGCAATCCTATCATATTCTTCAGCTGTGAAGTCGTTTGGCGCATTTTCAGAGAATATTCTGTCTTCAAGATTGCCGGTTATGCCAACTGAAGGGGCAAATCCCCTTATCAGCCCGTATCTTAATATTTTTGATTCTCTTCCGCCAGCGTTTCGCCTAAAAACAGTATCGCGCAGAAGATTGTATAACGGCATATTTTCAAGTCCTGGCTCAATAATATCTATCTGCCTACCAACTTCTAAATCCGGGTGTTCAGGCTCGACATATTCTGTTTCCCCCAAAATCCTCATGCCGGGACTTGCATTTAGCGCTTCCATTGCCGCCAGCTGCCCGGGCTCTTTTTCAACCTTCAATCTAGCATAATCCGGAACAATTACTCTCCTGTCCTTGAATACAAGCAAGTATGACATTTTTATTATTAGATTTTTACAATCCCTAATCTCTGGTAAAACTCTGCCAAATCTTTAGGCGATTTAACCTGATTAAGCGCTTCCTCAGCAGATGGCGGATTTGCTGCCATAATTCTTTCTGCAAGCTGGATTTTGATTGGGTCCTGGCAAGCAATCATATTAAACTGCCCCAAATCCGCGCCGCTCAATCTACTAGCTACAAAGTTGCAAAAGCCTTCTTCCAAATCCAATAATTTAGGAAATTGCCTGTATAATTTCGGCTTGTATTCATCCTCATGCAAAAATCTTGCTAATTCATATCCTGTCACTAACTTCATCATAAAATTGGGATCCGTCTTTTCCAATTCCTCGGGCGTTTTGACAGGCTCATTTATAAACACATTCCATAAGCTTGATGTGGGTGAAATGTGCCATAATTTTCCCTCATCGTAATTTATGTGTCCTCTTTTCAAAAGATTGAAATAACTGTTAACTGCTGCAACAGCCTTATTCATATCAAAATTTATAGGACCATCCCAATCATCATACAGCAATCTCCAGCCTTTACAAGGGACATAATCTCCATGGCTCTTAATATCCATTTCTCCATTAGCCCAGCGCGGAATAACCTGACTATGAAAAAAATCATCCAAATCTTTGTGATTTGATAAGATGGACTGCCTTATTTCCGAGCCTATATGAAGATGCGTTCTTTCATGATAAGCCAAAAAAAGCAGAAAAGGATTATCTACGCCTTGCCTAATAAAATTCTCTTTTAGCCCAATTGTGCCATAAATAGGAGAAGCGTGCCCCTGATTATTGCTGTAAGGCGACAGACATACAATTTTTAGGTTAGGCTCATCAATCCATGTATTTTGTGGAAGAATACCCTCTAAATCATTCAATGCAGCAGAGTTTTGCCTAGTAGCACTTGAACAAAAATCCTGAAAGCGCCTCTCTCTTACAGATCCTCTGCTTTCATCATCCCTTATATCGTCGAGCCAGTTTTTCATTTGCATTTTATCAGATTACTTAAAACCTGCTTAGAGTATCCTCCTTCAATTTCAAGACAGACTCATCCGCTGGGATATTTTTTTCCATTAATTTTATTGCACTGTTAGGAAGCTTCCTAATCTGCCTTTGCACAATAGCCTGCAATTTTGGAAATTTCATATTCTTCTCGTGTTTTTTGCCGCTTTATAAACCTTTTTGATTTAATCACTACAAAGTAAATAAAATAGTAATATTAATGTGAACCCAAAAACTTTATATACTAATAACCACTTTTTAATACTCACAGCAGCATTATAATATGGCAAAATCATATCTAAACCTGACAAGCGGATTGCTTTTCGTTATTTTTATATCTATTTTTGCCAGCTTCGCCTCTGCAGCCCCGAGCCTGAGCGTGCCTTCGGAGCTTAATTTCGGCGATGCAGACAGAAATGCAACAAAAAGCGCTTCTTTCACAATAAACAACAATGGGGATGCCGCATTAAACAATATCCTGTTTTCTGCAAATGCGCCTTCCGGGTATAATGTCACATTCGACCAGAGCAATTTCAGCCTTAATGCAGGCAGCAATAAGAATATACAGGCAACAGTCAAAGTGCCGTTCAATGCAGACACAGGCGCAAATATAAGCCTTGGAACAATATCAATAACGTCAGACCAGTTTAACACTTCATTTCCAATAAAATTAAGCGTCAAGGGAGGCTTGCAGATAAATGAATTGAGGATGAGCATTGACTACAGCCCTTCTTATGCTTTCAGAAAATCCAGCGACAGGAAAGATTCAGCCTCCGGAATTTCAAACGGCGCAAAGCTTGACCTGGACATAGAGCCTGATTCGACCATAAGTTTAGATATCAATGTTGAAAATTTGTTTGAAGGCGATGATGACGAGCTTGACATCAGAGGAGTGCAGGCAACTGTGGCTCTTGAAGAGATTGATGACGGCGAGGATATAGAAGAAGTAAGCCCCACCATAGACTTGACGCCGGGAGATGACCAGTGGCTTTCAGTAAAACTTGAGGTGCCCAAGAGAGTCGAGCACAAGACATACAACATGAATATTATTGTTGACGGCAATGGGGACAATGGAGAGACTCACACGATTGAATGGAATATTGACGTGCCGGTCATAAAGGAAAGCCATGACGTGAGATTTGAGGGAGTTAACCTGCAGCAGAATTTAATCAATTGCGGGCAAAGCACAAATATAGTTGCCGGCATATACAATGCAGGCAGGAATGCTGAAAGTGACCTGAAGCTTGAAGTCAAGAATGAGGGATTATACCTAAACTATGTGAAATCAGGCATATCGCTTGATCTTGAAAAATTCGATGAAGACAGTGTTTTTGAGGCAACAGTCCCTATTTCAGTCGGCAATGCCATAAAGCCGGGAAAATACCCAATACAGGTGAATGTCTACTGGCAGGGCAGCATTTTATTTGACCAGAGGATTGTTGACCTGGAAGTGAAATGCGGCGGAGAAGCTCCAGCGCAGCCTAAAGCGGAAGAAAAGCCAAAAACGGAAAACAAGACAACAAGCGAAGAAGAGAAAAAGAATGAAGTCCCTGTTGCAGCCGCGCCAAAGACTGATGTTAAAACAGCAGAGCCTCAAACTGAGACAGAAGAGCCTGTAACAGTCTCGAAAGAGTCTTCTTTCAGGGACTCGCCATTGTACCTGCCGGTCATAATCGGAATTAATCTTGCAGTTCTATTAGGAATTTTTGCTGCTGTTCTTTATTTCGTAAGGAAAAGGTAAAATCACTTTTTAGCGCAACATTTTTAGTATCATGAGTTTTTATCGTATGGAAATTTCTTTCCGCCTCCGGCAAATTTCTGCGAGGCTTCGCTGTCTGCCACACGCTTCGCCTCGCAAATCTATTACATTTTATCATAATATATTTATTGAAATCGATTCGAGGCGGAATTTTAATGGCAGACAAAATTCCGCCGAGTGACTCTTTGTTGCGAAGCAACGGAATGAATTTATTTTAAATTGAAGCAATTTACAGATTTTTAACGATAAGTTTATATATTATCTATTCAAAAAATAGAGAAGGACATTAAAGGAGGTGCTACAATGCCTGAAAAGGACAATCATCTGATGTTTGTCAGCATAGTTGCGATAGTAGCCATAGTCGGCCTTTTTGTTTTTGGGCTGGACCAGATCAAGGGATCTTCTGTGGATGATGTCACAGGGATGGCGAGCAAGTACGGAAGGTACAGCAAGGAAGACATTTGCCGCTTTTACGACATAACCTACACAGACTACCTTGGATGCTGCTATAAGGCTGGAAACCCGTCATGCTACAGCATGGAAAGGGCTATTAAGAATTTCGGCTGCGAAATGCCTGTGTGCGAAACGAGCCCGTAAATAAAAATTAATTTTTAAAATTATTTTTTTGTTTATTGGAAGTAAGTATAGTTTTTATGACTCTGCAATAATAAAATCTTCTTATTTTTTCAACAAAGCTTAAATATATTCCATCTTGCCGGTTTTCTGGATGAAAGGGGGCAAACAATGAAAACCAACAGACAGGCGGACTGGGTTTTCAAGGTTCACCGCGGGGCGAACTAATGCTAAAAAAAGGTGTAGTTATTACACTTATTTCTATTCTTTTTTTATTAGCTGCATCCATGCTTGTTAATGCCAATGTGGTTATTAATGAGTTTCTGCCAAATAGTGTAAATTCTGATTATGAGTGGATAGAATTGTATAATAACGGCAGTTTCGGAGTGGATTTATTTGATTTTAATATATCTGAAAATTCTGCCTCCATCAATTTTACAATGAATCCAATAAATATACCTGCAAGAGGACTTGTTGTCCTTGTGAGGAATGAAACTGTATTTAATCAAACTTATAATCTTATGGGCATAACACTTGCAGAATATGGGGTATCGGTGCCATCTCTCATGCTAAATGATGCAGGAGACAACATTTTCCTGTATAACAATTCTGGAGAATTAATTGACACAATAAGCTATATTGCCAATCCGGGTGAAAATGTTTCAATTGGCAGGTATCCTGACAGCTCCGGCAATGTAGTAAGCCTCCAAACTCTCACGCCCGGCTTTCAGAATGACAACGCGCCTCCGAGCTTTCCGTCATTGGCCATAAACAATTCAAACCTAAAAATAAACCAAAGGGTGCAGATAAGCGCAAACTGCTCTGATGATACTGGACTCAGCATGTGCCTGTTCTCATGGAACGGAACGGCAAACGGGCAGTGGGTTAATGTAAGCAATATGAGTGTTATAGGCGCATCGAGCATAAATTATACTGTGAATCTTGCTGTCACATTGCCTGCCAAAAGCTCCATAGGCTACCAGTTTTATGCAAATGACTCTTACAACAAATTCAATAATTCTGCACTGCAGACTTTTACTGTGGCAGATACTCCTATTACTTCCATAATTTTTAATACTAACAATATATCGCCAAAGAGATATGATGTTGTAAATATTAGCACCATTCTTAGTGTAACTGATGCTGATGGATTGTCATACTGCACCTTTACAAACAACCAGACAGGAACAAATGCCAGTACAACAAAACCTCTGACTGGAACTTCTGATAAATGTTCGGATTTGGTCCCAATTACTGTGTCAAGGGATAATACGATTAGATTCTGGCTTTTGATAAATGACAGCTCAGGAAACCGGTATGAAGGTCCAGGTATAGTGGAAGCAGTAGTTGTCAATACCCCTCCTCAAACTCCGACAATATTGTCCCCAACAAATAATTTATACACAAGCGCACAGCCATTAAATCTGCAAGTTATATTCCCGGCAGATGCGGATAATGATGTTATTAACATTAGTTATTATATCAATGGAAAATTAAACCAAACCAGCTTAACTAATACCACTTTAAACGCTTCTGATGGGCATTACAAATTAAATGTAAGCTTATCTGACGGAATAGGCACTAGTGCCAATGCTTCTATAAACTTCACTATTGACACAACATTGCCTTCAATTTCAGAGCTTAAATCAAATGACACTGACAATGTGACAAGGAATAATGCCGTGCTGAATTTCACAGTGACGGCTTCTGACACCAATCTGTTTAATGTGAGCCTTAACGGCACCTTGATGAATCCCATAGGAGGCAATCAATACAGGCTGCAAAGCAATGCAAGCGACTTGGGATGCACAAATGAAGGAAGCTGCCTTCTTGCAGCAAAAGCAATTGATTTGGCGGGAAATTCCAACAGCATATCCTATAATTTGGCTATAGACAATACTCCTCCTGTCTTGTCCGATTTAAAGGCAAAGAATGATACTGATAACATAACAAGAAGCGGCAATGTGATTAATTTTACTGTATCTTTTAGCGATGCTAACATTAATGCTGCAAACCTGAATGGCAGCGCAATGGCTTTAGGCACAAATTTATTTTATCTTGTTGCTACCCCGTCGGCACTGGGATGCTCCAATGGGCAATGCCTATTGGCAGCAACTGCGGCAGACAAGGCAGATAACCGGAATACTGCTGTTTATAATTTACTAACAGACGATTTAAACCCTAATGCTGATCTTGTAGCGCCTCAAAATAAGGCAAACATCTCAGGATTATTCAGCTTGAGGGTTTCTGTAGTTGATATTATAGCGAACATAAGCTCTGTAAAAGCCATCAACGGCACCGCGATTTATACAATGTCTCTGTTCAGCGGCACGGAAGGGAATGGGACTTACAATTTGACTATTGACAGCAGAACGCTGCCGAACGGCCCTGCTAACTTCAGGCTTAATGCTACAGACAAAGCCGGAAACTATAATGACACAATAGAATTAAACGTTACAATTGACAATATGCCTCCGAAGGCATTGGGCTTTAACGGCATTGTTGCGGCTAATGCCACTATCGCGAGAAATGCAACAATAAATGTGACAGCATCCGACAACATTACCGGCATGAAAGACATGGTTTTCAGCTTCAACGGGACTTCAAGCCTGCTGTTCAATTCGCAGAGGAGCGGAAATGAATTCGCTGCATTGCTGGAGACAAGGAATTTCAGCGACGGCGTTTACAACATAACTGCAGTGCCTGAAGACTTTGCGGGGAATAAGGAGATAAATCATCTGCTCATATCAGAGATATTGTTCGACCCCTCCAACTCCGATTCAGGGAGAGAATGGGTTGAGATTTACAACCCGACAAATGATGCTGTAGACATAAATAACTGGGACATAAGGTCAAAGGCTAGCACTGTGACATTCAATGCCTCGATAATAGTCCCTCCAAAGACTGCGCTGATTGTCGCTGATAATTCCTCAAACTTCTCTTCAGCTTATGGATTTATGCCTGATATTGACGACACAAAGCACACATCAGGATTTTCATTTTCCAACGGGAATGATTTTGCCCAATTAAGAAATCCGTCAAATGCCGTAATTGATGAAGTCTCATGGGGCAACAATGCCGACGGCAACTACAACTGGAGCCTGTTTGCAGACTCGAGCTATACCATCACAAGAAATCCAGCAAGCGGAGATGTCAACGAGCAGTATGACTGGCAGCCAAATACGACACAGACCCCAAGAAGGCTTACAAACCCTAATCATATAACCATAAAGATAGACAACACCCCTCCAAGGATCGTTTCTTTCAACGGCAATGTTGTGAATGGGGCTTTTTTAAAAGGGGCTAATACAATCAATGCAACAATAACTGATGCATTGTCGCCTGTAAATTCAGCAATTTTTACAGTTAATGGCTCTGGCTCCGGCACGCTGAAATTAAACGCGCTGCAGGAAGGAAACTTTTGGAGCGCCGTATTAGACACTTCATTGCTTGCCGATGGAAAATACAATATAAGCGTGTCTGCAAATGATTCAGTAAATAACATAAACAACACAGAGCTCATAGAAGTCACTATTGACAATAATCCTCCAATAATTTCGAACCTAGCTCCAGCTAATTTAAGCTTTGTGAACAGCACTTTAGTATTTGTTAGTTTCGCCCTGAAAGACAATACATCCGGCATTAATATATCTTCAGGAGGTGTAAATTTATCATATAGATTTAACGGTTTGGGTCCAGTCACTGTTTCATTAAATACTCCAGTTGCCATAGCAGGAGGATATAATTTTAATGCTACTATAGACACTTTCGGCGCAGATAATATTACAGCTATACCGGGCGGAAAAGACAATAATGGCAATATAATGCCAACCCCAATATGGAAGTTCATGATTGATTTAGTCAAGCCGACAGTAACAAATATCAAGATAAACGACACAGACAATCTGCTCAGAAGCGCTGATGTCGTCAATATAACATTAAACTCCTCCAACGGAGTTGCAGGAATAAAGAATGTGACAATCGGAAGCTCTGTGGTTCTTGAGATGAGCAATATATACTCGACGATATGGCAGGCAGTTGCCCCGGCAAGCTCTTTCGGCTGTGTCGCTGAAGGCTTATGCACGCTGGCAATTTCATCAGAAGACAATGCCGGCAACGTCAACAATAGTGAATCAATAAAGCTGACAATCGACAACACAAATCCGCAGGCCGGCAATATAGTGATCAACAATACAATAGTTTCCAGCACAACTCCGATAAAAATCAATTTGACTGTCAATGATAATAATTTCGCACTTGGCACTGTGAGTGCTTCAAATTCCTCGTCTATCAGCTTGTCAAATGCAACAACAGCGCCATATTGGATTGCTGAGACAACTGCTTCTGCCTTGGGATGCCAGAAAAACGGGGCATGCACAATACACTTAAAGGCGGCAGACAGCGCTGGAAACATAAATGCCAGCGAGATTGCGGCCATAAGCGTTGACAGCAATCCTCCGTCAATAGCCTCGGCTGCGATAAACGACTCAAATAACATAGTCAAAAGCTCTGATGTAATAAATATGTCGCTGGCAGTTTCTGACAGCAACACAATAATCTCGATAAAAGGCAACAATGCCAATTTTTCGCGGACAGGAAGCGTTTGGAGCGCAGTAAACAAGTCTTCTGACTTCTGCCCCTCAGAAGGATTATGCACAGTTGCATTTGATGTTTTGGATAACCTGGGCAATTCCAACAGCAGCCAGTCATTTGCATTTGCAATAGACAACACCGCTCCTGCATTGTCAAATATTAAAATCAATATAACAAACAACATATCCAGGCAGGATTCTGTTGTGAATTTCAGCATTACAGCAGCTGACGCAAATAATGTATCATCGTTATTCCTGAATTTCACGCCAATGCTCAAATTGAATGACACAGTTTGGCAAACTGTAAACAGGACATCATCCTTATGCGGCTCTAATGACGGGAACTGCTCATTGGAATTCAGGGCAACAGACAATGCGGGAAATATACAGGCACTGCCATTGAGAATAATAGTTGACAGCTTAAACCCTCAATTCTCAAATGCTATCTCCTCCCCATCAGCAAAATACAACACAACAAACGTTACACTGAATGCGACATGGTCTGATCCAAGCGGAATTGCAGGCGTAACATTCAGGCATAATGCAACAGGAAGCTTCCAGAGCTATGCAGGAAGCCTGAAAGACAGCTATTACATTTTAATAATCGGCACAGGCATGCTCAGGAACCAGCAGGTTATAGCATGGAATTCAAGCGCATTTGACATTGCAGGCAACCTTAATGATTCTATGCCGTTGCAGACGTTCAAAGTGGAGAACAGGGCGCCTGCATTTACAACTATCCCCAACATAACGGCGCAGGAAGACACCAATGTTACATTAGAGCTTTCATCATTCTACTCTGACCCCGACAGCGACAATTTAACTTATTTAGTTGCTGTGCAGCCTGAGAATATAACTGTCATTATAAACTCAACTTCAGGCTCCGTGAAATTGGTGCCAATTGACAATTTGTTCGGAAAAAGATATATAATCTTCAATGCCACTGACAATCTTACATACACTCTGGGAAACAATGTAACTATTAACTTCACAAATGTGAATGATGCTCCGGTTGTATCAACAATTCCGGATATTATCTTTAATGAAGATTCCTATAATGACTCAATAGCTCTTGACGACTTTGTGAGCGATGTTGACACTTCCGACTCCCAGATAGCATGGACAGCAAACTCATTAAGTGCCAATGTCTCTATTGTAATTACCGCCAATAGGATAATGAACGTGTCTGCTGTTGGAAATTACAGCGGCACCTCAACTGCATTGCTGACTGCAAGTGATGGCTCTTCTTCAAAGCTAAGCAATGGATTTACTATAACTGTCAATCCCGTAAATGACGCGCCGACGACTCCTGTGCTGTCAAGCCCTGCAAATAATTCGCTGTTCTCAAAGACAAATGTCACATTGTCATGGCAGGCTTCCAAGGACAATGAAAGCAGCACAATAACTTATTATATATTTAATTCCAAAGACACGACACCAAAAGCAAATTCCTCAACAATTTCTACGTCATTTATTATAGAGAACTTGACAATAGGCAAGACTTATTATTGGACAGTTCTAGCTTCTGATGAGAACTTAAACAGCTCATTATCAGAGGTAAGGCAGTACAATATTACAGCGAATCTTCCTCCGGCAATAACTGAGTTTTACCCTGCCAGCACGAAAGTAGTGATGCAGGAAAACCAGTCGCAGAAATTCAACATAACAAAGACGGATGCCGACAACAACATAATCAATGTTACATGGTATGTTGACGGAATGCTGAATGCAACTTTAACTGACACCTTTAACTATGCCACCAACATAAGCTCAGCAGGGCTGCACAATATTACCTCTATAGTTATAGATTTCTTTAGGGCAAATGCCTCTGCTTCGTGGCTTGTTAATGTCACAAATCTGAATCAGGCTCCGACATTAAGCGTGCCGGAAGGGCAGCTGAATGCTTCGGAAAACAATCAATTCATATTCAACATAACAGGAGCGGACTTTGACAATGATGTGCTGGCTTTTGCAGGCAACAGGAGCGATGTCAAGATAACAAAGTTCAACTATACTGCTGTCATAAACTGGACCCCAACCAACAATGATGTAGGCATTTCTGTTATAAAATTCAACGTGACAGATACAGGCAATTTGTCTGATATCAAGACAGTATCAATAAATGTAAGCAATTTAAATGATGCGCCCGTGATAACCTCATTCTTCCCATCGGAAAATCCCGTGATCCCGGAATCTAATGGGGAGCAGCTATTCAACGCCAGTGCCGCTGATGCAGATGCAGGCGATACAATAACAATAACATGGAGGCTGAACGGGATAATAAACAGGACAGGGGATTCCTACAAGGCGGGAAATTTATCAGCTGCAAATTACAGTGTAACTGCAAATGTGACAGACGGAAATCTATCTGTAGTTAAGTCATGGAACATGACAGTTACGGCAATTCCGGTTACAAAGAAGTATGTCGGCCCATTATTCAGCCTGAGCAAGGATCAGCTTGAGAATGCGACGAATATCACAATTAACCATACAACACTTGGAAATATTGACTTTAAAAATAACACATTAAATTTATCCGGGATAGTTGATATTGATAATGCCATCAACCTAAGTACAGGAGTGACCGCAATAAATACCGAAAAATATCCGCAATTGAATAAATCGGCAAAAATAGTTTGGAAAAGCCTGAATTTCACAAAGTCGCCATTTATATTCTTTAATTCCGGCTTTAAGGCAGAAGGGAACGCATTATGCCCGACAGATGTATGCACAAATATTACATATAACAAACCAACGGGAATTTTAACTTTTGAAGTTACTCATTTCTCAACTTACTTTGCAGCAACAAATACGAGCAACGACCCTCCAAAAATAACTTCAGTTCCGCCAACTGCAGCTACTTTAAGCGATCCATTCAGCTACACTGTAACTGTATCAGATTTGGACAACGCCACATTCATATTTACCCTGCCTATATCCCCTTCTGGAATGTCTGTAAGCCCTGCTGGAGCGGTTTCGTGGATCCCTAATGCTCTTGGCGAATTCGAGGTTTCCGTGAATGTCTCTGACGGGCTCGCGCATGATGTCCAGTCATTCAATATTACGGTACTGGAAGGCGCAAGGCTGAGGATCACAGACCTTGATTTGAAGATTGACGGAAAGTCAAGCAAGAACCTGAGGAATAATTCCATAATAAGGAGGGAAGCAGAGCCTGGCTCAAAAGTGGAATTCAGGATAGAAGTCAAGAACGGGTTTTCAACCAAGGACAAGATGGACATAGAGGACATAGAAACTGACGTTACTATAGAAGGAATTGATGACGGCGACGACCTTGAGTTTGAGGGCAGCCAGTTTGATTTAAGCCCCGGCAGGGACAAGACTGTAAAGGCTGCGTTTGACATACCTCTTGCTGTTGATGAAGATTCATTTGATGTCATTATAAAAATAGAGGGTGAAGACCAGAACGGGACGATGCATGCAGCAGACTGGAAGCTTGAGCTTGAAGTAAATAAGGACAAGCACAAATTAATGCTTGATGAAGTTAGTTTAGTGCCGGAAATAATAAGCTGCGGCAGGAATGTCCAAGTGTCGGCGGATGTCATAAACATAGGGCAGGAAGAGGAAAACGAAGTCCATGTGGAATTCAAAAGCGAGGCGTTGGAGCTGGATAAAGCAGAAGAAGACATATTCCTTGACTCAGGCACAGAAGACATCTCCCAAACGGCAGCTGCAAGCTTCAAAGTCAGGGAGGATTTGGCGGCGGGGGAATACCCTATTGAAATAAAGGCTTACAGGGATAATGACAGGCTTGAAGACACCAAGACTGTTAATCTAAAAGTTAATGAATGCGTGCAGGAAAAGAAGGCGGCGGAGAGGGAGAAAGTAGTTGCCAAGCCAACGCAGCCTGCGGCGGCATCCATGATCCCCGCAGACAAGCTGAAGCTGACAGCGCCTTCAATCCAAAAGCCTGCTGCAAAAGAGTCTGTAAAAATTTCTTTCAGGGAGACAGACGAATACACAATGCTGCTCATCGCCACAGTTGTCACGCTGACCGTAGGCATATTCGCCATCGGCGGGCTTGTGCTGATGAATATGAGGAGATAGGCTTATTTCTTATTGTAGTGGATTTTCTGGGCTGTTGTGGAGATGGAAGAATATTCTTCAGAAATTGCATAATGCAGTTTCAGAATTTCCTCAAAATAGCCTCAGGTTCCGTTATCTTAATCCCTTTATACTCTTTCAATTTTAATAAATGCCTGTCATAAGTTACTATATAATCAGAAGAAGATTCAACAGCGCATTCTATCACTTTATTGTCATCAGGATCATCGTTTATTATACTTATTTCCTGCTTTGATTCTATCAACTTCGCAAAAAGCAATATTTCTCCGATAATATTTTTAGCCTCACTTTGGCTGTATTTAAAATCTCTTTCAAGCACTTCAACCGTTTCGTCCAAAATATCCTGCGTTGTGAATATTGCCACATCAGAAAGAATTAATTTCTTCAATAATTTATGCGCAACGCTATAATCCCATTGAGTGGCTGAAATAAGAAAATTAGTATCAACAGTAACTTTCATTTTATCTCTTTGATCTTCTTACTCCATGCACCAGCTCAGCTATATCGCTCTCCTTGATGCCTAGTTTTTCTGCCCTTTTTCTGCCTTCCAATGCAATTGCCCCGATTTCCCTGATTAAATCTTCTTTCGATGGAGTTGATATCTTTTTTAGTATAATCGCGTCTTTTGCGGAAACAATGGAAAAAATAGTTCCCTCGCTAGCTTTTAATTCTTCCCTTATATCTTGCGGTATGACAATTTGCCCCCTTGAAGACATTTTAATGGTTTCTGCCGGCATTTTTGACCTCCCATATTCTTATTTTCTTATAGTAAGATAAACTTATTTATAAACTTTCCTGTTTTCTCTGCCTTAAAACTATTGTATTCTGCCTTACTTTATTTTAATCCCTGCCAAAAGCCGAAACCGCAACATTTATATACTATTAATTTAAATATTTAAAAAATCAATTAAATTAATAAAAATATAAATAATAAAAAAACTATAAAAAATACTATTATTTCGTCGGAAAATGGTGAAAATCCAGCAATTGCCTTCGGGACAGCTTGTTATTACTATTCCCAAGAAGATAGCAGAATATGAGGGAATAGAGAAGGGCATGGAGCTGGAGTTCAGGAAGCACGAGCAGGGTTTTGTTCTTGAGATTTTTAAAAAAGGCAAAAAGGGTGATAGGAAAAATGAGAATAAATGAACTGGCAAGGATGTTGGGCGTTTCACGCCAAGAGATTGAGCAGATGCTGAGCAGCTCTGACGTAATTGAGCTGGACCTCAATGAGAGGGGGGCCCGCTTAAAAGGAGAGAGCAGTGAAGAGGGGTTTATCAGGATAGTTTAATAAAAATATCTAAGCTTGAGGCAAATGGCGCAGAACATATTTTTTGAACTGAGCATCGTAATATTGATTGCGACTGTGGTTTCCATAATCATGAAGCTGCTGAAGCAGCCGCTGATAATGGGGTATATAATAACAGGCATAATAGCGGGGCCTATCTTTCTGGATCTGGTGCAGTCGTCTGACTTGCTTGTTCTGCTGTCGCAGATAGGCATAGCATTCCTGCTGTTTATAGTCGGGCTGAACCTCAACCTGAAGACGCTGAAGGAAGTGAGCTTTGTTTCATCCCTGGCAGGCTTCGGCCAGGTAATTGCGACATTCCTTATAAGCTACATGATAGCCGTCAGCCTGGGATTTTCAAGCACGGAATCGGCTTATATAAGCATGGCGCTGGCATTGAGCAGCACAATAATAGTGGTAAAGCTGCTTTCCGACAATAAGGACATAGACGCGCTTTATGGAAAAATAAGCCTTGGCATGCTGCTTGTCCAGGATCTGGCTGCATTGTTCATACTGCTTTTTTTATTTTCATCGACAAAAGCTGAATCGTTTGCCGGGCTGCTCTCAATAATACTGCTCAAGGGCATAGCGCTTGTTGCATTATTGGTTGTGATAAGCTATTACATAATGCCCAAGGTAATCCATTTTTTCGCAAAATCGCAGGAATTGCTGTTCCTGTTCAGCATAAGCTGGGTAATGGTAATGTCAGCGGCGCTGTACCAGCTGGGATTTACAATAGAGATAGGGGCGCTGTTCGCGGGCATCAGCCTTGCATCATCCCCTTACCATTTTGAGATGAGCAGCAAGATAAAGCCGCTGAGGGACTTTTTCATAATACTGTTTTTTGTCCTGCTGGGATCCCAGATGGTATTTACAGGCGACAGGAGCCTCCTGGTTCCGGTAATTATATTCTCCCTGCTAGTCCTGCTTGGCAAAACCCTCATTACAATAATCATGCTTGGATTTTTAGGCTATCACAGGAAGATAGGATTTTCAACCGGCCTGTCACTGTCGCAGATAAGCGAGTTTTCGCTTATACTGGCGCTTGCAGGGCAGGGCGCGGGCTACATAAAGCAGGACATAGTCTCAATAGTTACTATTGTCGGGCTGATTACAATAGCAGGCTCCACATACCTGATAAGCTACAACAACAGGATTTACGGGATTTTCTCAAATCTGCTGAGGGTATTTGAGGGCAGGAATTTAAGGAAGGAGTTCATCGGAAGCGCAAAGGATTTCAAGATAGTGCTGTTCGGCTACAACAGGATAGGCTACAGCCTGCTGAAATCGTTCAAGAAAATAAAAAAGACTTTCCTTGTTGTTGACTTCAATCCGGAAATAATAAGGCTCCTCAAAGAAGAGAATGCGCCGTATAAGTACGGCGATGCCGGGGACATAGAGCTTCTTGACGAGCTGGATTTCAGCAGGATAGAGATGGTCATATCAACAATTCCGGACATAGACACCAATCTCCTTATAATAAAGAAGATTAGGAGCATCAGCAAGAAAACAGTGGTTATAATAACAACGCACCAGATTGATGATGCATTCGAGCTTTATGAGGCCGGCGCAGACTATGTCATACTGCCGCACTTCCTTGGAGGGATGCATGCCTCAATGCTTATAGAGAAATTCGGCACAAATGTGAGCAAGTTCATTGATGAGAAATACAGGCATCTTGAGGAGCTTCACAGAAGGAAATTTATAGGTCATGAGCATCCCAGGATACATCTTTAAAAATGAAAACGACAAAAGAGCTCAGGAAAGAAGCAAAGTCGCTGGAGCCTGTCATAAGAATAGGCAAGGACGGAATTAAAGAGTCTTTGGTCAATGAGATACTAAAAACATTAAAAAACAGAAAGTTAATTAAAATAAAAATATTGAAATCGATGAAACCGGGAAAAGATGAGATCGCCGATAAATTAATCCAAAAAACAGGCGCAAGGTTTGTTGAGAAGGCCGGCTCGGTCATTGTAATATATAAGGAATAAGAAATATAAAAAAGAGGAACAATGGCAACTGACGCGGATTTAATCAAATACGGCTTCACAAAGGCAGACGGCAGCGCTGATAATGAGGAAGCTGAGGAGACAAGAGGCTCTTTTATCAAGACAGGCTATCCTTCTCCGGCAAGAAGATACAGGATGCATTATGAAGGCTACAACATCTCAATAGAAGAGCCGTATTTCTGGACTTTGCACTACCTGAAGTATTATGCGGGCTATCCTAAAATTGAGAAGATAACTGATGTATTTACCGCATCTGAGCATTCATCTTTCTTTGGATCGGCGCAGCAGAGGCTCGGGCTGCAGCAGGACAAGGTAAGCCAGTTCATGGCGACTATAGGGAAGATGGTCAGGGAGATGTTCCAGCTTGTCAGGGAGCTTAGAATTTTAGATGAGAGGGTGAGCTATTATTATGACTCTTATACAAACAGCCCAAGCGCGGAAAGCGCGGAAATAACCCTGAAAGGCATATGGGTTGACCTGGTAGAGCAGGGGGCTAAGAACCCGGCTTCTGTCTACGGGATGGCGCGCGAGGTCCAATTCACAACCTTGCCGGACCTGTTTTTCGGCACTCATCCTAAAAAACAGGAGGATGTTGATGTAGTTGTGGACAGGGAGAGAGGGCAGTTCAACAGGAAAGTCAGGGAAGTCCTGAAAAGAAAGCTTAGGGCTTATCTTGCATGGAAAGAGCATTCCTTTGAGGAACTGAAAAACAGGAGGAAATTCACGCTCAAATACCTAAGGCAGCATTATGAAAGCATAAGGATGTACACATGCTGGGTAAGGCCTTATCTAAAGAATATACAGAGGCTGCAGATGGACACTGACAAAGCAGACAGGCCTGAGCTTATAGCGGCGTTTGAAAGTTCGGTGATAGAGGTCGAGATTCTGGCGAGAAAGCCCGGCAAGAAAATTGAGGAGTGCATGCTTATGCACTTCCTTTTCAGGACGAGGCCGGAGATGAATTATTCTCAGGAATACCAAAAAGGCCCCATACACCTCGGCAGAGTTGAGATTGACTTCAGGGCATATGCATGGACAGACAGGCAGATTGAAAGCTACAAGAAACTTAGGCAGCAGGAGGACTTCCAGCTTCTTGGGATGATAGACGGCTCTGTAAAGGCTGCGCTTGACTCGCTTGGAGATGAGCTTATAAGGTATCTTGAGGAGTCAGGAGAGAAGATGATTGAAAAGGAGCCGAAGAAAGGCGAGAAGATGACTTCAAGCCCCTATGTCGCCCTGTTCAAGGGATTTGGGGAGATATTTGCGCCGTTCAGTTCGGCAAAAAAATCAAAAGGGCAAAAGATAAAGAAGCAGTCAGGCACTGACATCATGAGGGAGTCTATAGAAAAGAAAAAGGCATATTCCTCCGTCAAAAAGACAATGTGGACAGTCTACCATCACTTCAAGAAACAGCATGGGATGCTGAATTGGTAGCTAAACTGTATCTGTTTTAATTTCATTAACAATTTCAACCAGAGGAAAAGGGATTCCTTTCCTTTTATAATGATCTTTGGTGTGTTTCGCAGCATTTGGCCAAATTAAGAAATCTGTCAATATATCATTTCTTCTAAAAAAACGAATCAAAATTTTTGTCAAATCAGTTTCCAGAAGTTCTATAGGTATAGAATTGCCAGTATATCCTGATTTAACCAAATAATTTCCCGGAGCTTCTATAAAAGGCGTTTGGGAGTTCGGATTGTAAAGCAATGCTGTAAGGATTTTCTTTTCTTCTCCCTTATGCCTTAAATAGATCAATCCCTCTGATAAAACAATATAGCCATCTGGCTTAATTTTTCCATCAATAGTTAATGCTTCTATCAGTGATTTTGCAGCCCTTTGATTCGCATAATGCCTTGCCCTTTCGCCATCTAAATGAGTTAAGTTAATTGCTCTGGAAACAACCTCAGCAGGCGGATTAACTGAATGATAACTTTGATAATCTGATAGTGCAGCTATTGTTTGGCTATTTCTGGGCGCTATTATCATTAAAGCAGGTAACTGAATTTATTTTTTAAATATATCCTAATAAAACAATTCTTATATACTCTCATGATTTAAGTAACCTTTTTATAGCGGTTTGGTTTGCTTGTTCCACAAGGCCCCATAGCTCAGCCTGGTTAGAGCGACGGTCTTATACGGCATTGCTCTAAGCAAATTCTAGGAGAGCCGTAGGTCTCGAGACTCTTTTGCACTGCAATTGAGCGAAAATTCGAATCTCGATGGGGCCACTCTTTTTTTCATTAATGTGCAGCCCAAAACGAGGTTGGTGTGAAATTGAAGGTTGCCATCCAAATATGCGAGCATCTTTAAAAATTCCAGCAGGCATGCTCGAACAAAGTTCGGCACCACATGAGTGGAAAAGG
>CAYVTQ010000011.1:23348-35729 GCA_964454865.1 uncultured Methanosarcinales archaeon | reverse complement strand
TAGTTAACCATTTATCATATGTATCCCTTTCCTTAAGGTATTGTAGAATGCGCTGTCTGGGAATGCCCAAAGCTGAGCCGATATCCGATTGGGAACACCCTCTCGAAACCATTTCACGAAGTAAATCAGCGTTTCGCTTGGCCATTTCTCTCTGCCTTTGCGAAATGCTGAATATGGGCTGATAAGTATTGCTCTCAGGCTTTAAGAAATTATATGATATCATTAAATCTATTAAGTTATAAATAACAGTGCGACTTTGAAGTCTAAGACTTTTTTTCTTTGTATTTTTATTTTCCAAACTACTTAAAAAAGTTTGTGAGGTGCCTGCTTTATATGCAAATTGCTGTTGCGACCATCTCATTTTATTTCTGAATCCCTTAATCGCTTCAGGAAGGGTGCCAAACTTTACTCCTGTTGATATTAGCTTAGAAAAATGATTTATGTAATATCCAGCTGTTTCTTCAGAAATTCCCAACTGTCTTGATATAGTGGAAGCATTACAATCCGTAGAATTAAATTTAACCTCTATAGCATCATAAATTTCTCCTAATGAGGTGATTAATTGTCCAGGCCATATTTCCGAAGAGTTTGCTATTTGCCCGAAATCTAAGCCTTGCTCTCTCAATTCTAATGTTTTGGATAGAATATCCTCTAAGCTTGGAATCTGCATTCTCTAAGCAGAATCAAGTTTGATTTATAAGACTTATTTACTTATTTTATAGCAGTATAATATTCTACAAATTAACCCATCATCCTATAAACCACCGCGCTCATCAAAACAGCTCCCAAGGCAAAAACAACCCAAAACTCATTGGCTATTTCTTTTAAATTCATTGATTCCACCTTTCAGGATTTTCCTTCCATCTCATTATAAGTTTTCTTTGGCTTTCATTAATATATTTTTTCTTTGCCGCTGCCTCTATGAGTCCTGTAAAATCTGTTAATGTGTGCAGCCTGCATTTTGCATTTTCAAAATTAGATTTTGACTTTTCCAGCTGATATGTGAATATTGCAATGCAATTCTCGACAACTCCGCCCTGTTGCCTTACTGCATTTATTGTGTTTACGGAACTGCCGCCTGTGCTTATTAAATCCTCAACAACAATATACTTTTTTCCTTTTTCCACAATACCTTCAACCAAATTCTCCTTGCCGTGGTCCTTTGAGCCTGACCTTGCATAGACCATAGGTTTTTTTGTTTTTTGCGCAAGAAAAGACGCCCACGGAATCCCTGCCGTTGCAGTGCCTGCAAAGCCGTCAAACCTTATCTTGTCTTTACTGAGCAATTTTAAGAAAGAATCAACGATAAAATCCCTTTCTTTTGGATAAGAGATAAGTATCCTGTTGTCCGTGTAAATTGGCGCTAATATGCCAGATGCCCATTTGTAAGGCGGGTTTGTCCTTAAAGAGACTGCCTTTAATTTTAACAGGATTTCCGGGATTTTGTTATTACTCTTCATTTTATTATTAAAATGTGTATAATGATATGGTGGCCATATAAAAAAGCAACAATAAAAATATTATAGCGATTATTAAAGCAAATATGCTTAAACCATGTTTTCTTCCTTCTGCTCTTTTTTTCATTATATCTCTTATTTCTAACTCTGTAATAAATAAAATTATAAAAAATCCAACTGCAAATAATATGAAACGATCCAATTTAACATGGGGAATATTTAAGATAGTTATTATTAGTGAAACAATAATGCTGCCAATTATACTCGGAATTCCTTTTATTGAAATAATTTTCATTTTTAAAAGTTTAATAATCTCAATTCTTTAATATTTTCAAAATGCTTTTTATTCAATGTAGCCAATGGGCAATTATTTGCAATTGCTGTTGCAGCTATGAACAGGTCTCTAATTTCAATTGGTTTGCCTTTGCTTTTTAATTCTTTGGAAATATCAGAAGCCTTCCTGGCGCATAACTCTGAAAAATCCAATATGTTTACTTTGGATAACAAATTTTCTATTGGATAAGTATTCTTCCCCCTCAAAAAAAGTTCAAATACACTCACAGCTGCCATAAAAACTTCCTTGCTGTCAGCCAAATTCAAAAAATTTATTCCTTTGTCAGTGCTTTTCAGAATTTCTATAGAGATGTCAGTGTCTATGCATACCTTTGTGTCCATTTCTTATACAGGGGTTTTAACTCCTTTGTTATTTTTTCATATTCCTTATCGTCTTTCTTCAGAAGCCCAAGGCATTCGCGCAGCCCAGCACCTGTTTTAAGATGTGGTTTTGCTATCATTAAGTCTTTTATAGTCTCGCTAAAGCTCCTGTCGCTTTTTGCTTCCTTCAATTCCCCATATACTTCATTGGATATCATGATTGTTTTTGCCATAATCTGTATATGTATATACATATATATAAAGTTATCGGCAGAATTTAGAAAAAACTATTTGTATATTTTATGTTTAAGAAAACCTAACTTCCTCCCCTTTCACATCAAAAACCACATTCTTGTGATAGACCAGACTGCCGTTTATAATTGTTGTCACAGGCCAGCCTCTTAACATTCTGCCTTCGAAAGGCGACCAGCCGCATTTTGTCAAAAGCTCATTGGGATTCACAAGCTGCCTTTTCTTTAAGTCCACAATAGTTAAGTCTGCATCAAACCCCTCTTTTATAAAACCTTTTTTCTTCATGCCGAAAATTACTGCCGGGTTTTCGCAGCAGAGCCTTACAATGTCATCCAGCTCAATCCTTTTGTTGTTGAATGCGTCAAGCAATAACGGCAGCATGGTCTCAACTCCAGGGACTCCGAACGGGTAATTTGCCGCCTTCTTTTCTTCTTTTGTGTGGGGGGCGTGGTCTGTCGCGATTGTGTCAACCATTCCCTTTTTTATGCCGTTCCACAATGCCTTCTGGTCCTTGAATGGCTTTAGCCCGGGCTTCATTTCCGCAAATGCGCCGAGCTCCTGTATGTGTTTGTCTGTCATGAACAGATGATGAGGCGTCACTTCCGCAAAAGCATTTTTCATTTTGGCATCTTTGACATAATTCAACTCCTTTTCAGAGCTGATGTGGCAGAAATACGCCTTGCTCTTTAGTCTCTTTTTTTTAATTATATTGATTATATCCCTTGCGTGCTCGCTTTCAGCATGGAAAGAGGTGACTTTTGACATCTTCATTATTTTTTCAACAACATCATATTCATCAATTTTCAGGTCGCCTGTTGTGTAGTCCATGTAGACTTTTACAGAAGCGATGTTCTTTGCCTTTTTTATTTCCTGAAGATTGTCAAGAGTTGAGCCGAAATGAAATCCGTAGTTTACGACAGATTTTCTTGCCAGCTTTCTTTTTTCCTCCAAAACCTTTATTGTTGTTGTTGGAGGGACTGTATTCGGCATGTCAAGGACTGTTGTGATGCCTCCCTTTGCAGCAGCCCTGCTTTCTGTAAGGAAGTCTCCTTTATTTGCCATGCCCGGCTCGCGGAAATGCACGTGGCAGTCAATGGCGCCCGGAATGACTATATTGCCTTTTGCATTAAATGTCTTTTTTGCTTTCGGCAGCTTGCTTGTTATTTTTGATATTTTGCCGTTTATTGTCAGAATGTTCTTATTTTCCAGCTTGCCGCCGATGTAGGCTTTGCAGTTTTTTATTAATAGAGACATTTTAGTTTTTCTATGTCCCGATATATCTATTTAAAACTTGTTAATACTATTGCAAATTTGTAATACTATTATTGCAAAATAGAAATATTTATATAATTTAATGCCTTATTCTTCATATGAAATTCCAAAATAAAACTACAATTTTCCGGGAAATATTCGGGCATACTCCTAAGATAAGGGTTTTGGAGTATTTGCTGGAAGGCAGGGAGCTTGACCATTCTATTGGCGACATTGCAGAAGGCGCAGGCATAAACAGAGTGACTTTGTTCAGATTGTGGCATGAAATAGAGAAATCGAAGCTTGTTGTCCCTACTAGAAACATAGGCAATGCCAAATTATTCAAGCTGAATGCCAAGAATCCCTATGTCAAGGATTTGATTGAGCTGTTTGATAAGATGATAAATGAGAGAGAAACACCTTATTAAGTTCACAAAATTTAAATTCCATATAGAAAATAAATATAGACCACTGGTCAAACACCTTCGCAGCATATTTAAACCCCCAAACATCACTGCCTGTTATGGCATTTATCAGTATAGGCATAAAAAAGAAAGAATTGCATCAAAATGGCGTCCAAAGATAAATCATTAATCATATTCCAAGACAAGAAAATAAGGAGAGTCTGGTATAAAGACCAGTGGTTTTTTTCAGTTGTAGATGTTATTGCTGCTTTGACTGACAGCCCAACTCCCAGGCAGTATTGGGGAAAAGTAAAGGACAGAGAATTTGTCAAGCTTGAGTTGTCCCCAATTTGGGTACAACTGAAGTTAGAGTCGGCCGATGGCAAACGATATGAGACGGACTGTGCAAATACTGAAAGTATGTTTAGGATTGTTCAATCAATTCCTTCAAAGAAAGCAGAGCCATTTAAGCTTTGGCTCGCTAGGGTTGGTTATGAAAGAGTGCAGGAGATTGAAAACCCTGAATTGGCCCAGGACAGGGTAAAAGAATATTATGAGCTAAAAGGCTATCCAAAGGATTGGATTGACAAAAGAATTAGGGGAATAGCAATAAGGCAGGACTTGACAGATGAATGGAAGGATAGAGGTGTCGTTGAAGAAACAGACTTTGCTATTCTTACGAATGAGATATCCAAAGCGACATTCGGCAAAACCGCAGGAGAATATAAAAAATTTAAAAGGCTGGAAAGGCCAAACCAAAATTTAAGAGATCATATGACTGACTGGGAGCTTATACTCACAATGGTTGGAGAAAAAGCAACAACAGACATAACTATCTCAAAAGATGCTAAAGGGTTTCCTGAGTTAAAGCATACGGCTAAAGAAGGCGGGAATATTGCGAAAAATACCAGAAAAGAGCTGGAGCAGAAGATTGGAAGATCGCTAGTATCAAAAGAAAATTACCTTCACTTAGAAAAAAAGAAGAGGAAGGAGTTAAAATCACCTGTAATCCATTAAGGAAATATTAGTATGAGACCTTATAATTTCTGCTGAAACTTATCTCCCATAATACTCCTTCAGTGTCACTTTCCTTCCTGTCTTCAGCCTTGAAAAATTCCCGAAATCCTTGAAGCTGTTGAGCCGCTCCCTGCTGTATATGGGGCCTTCGACGCATATTATCTGGTCGTCAACCATGCAGTTGCCGCAGATGCCGAATCCGCACTTCATGTACCTTTCGAGCGAGGCTTCGCACTCGACATTGTAGCGGTTGCAGATGTCAAGTGCTTTTTTCATCATGACTTCAGGGCCGCATGTGTAGACTATTTTTGGCTTGCTCTCGTGCATTATCCATTCAAGGATGTCGGTTGTAAATCCCTTTTTTCCCGCGGTGCCGTCATCAGTGACTATGTGCATCTTCTTGCTTTTGTACCTTTTAAGGAAAAGAATGTTCTCTTTGCTCCTTGCGCCGTTTATTATTATGGGACTTTTCAGCTTGTCAATCAGAGTGGAGACAGAAGATATCCCGATCCCGCCGCCTACAACACAGGCATTTGGTTTTATTGAGAATGAATTTCCATAGGGGCCTCTTATGCCCACTTTGTCTCCTTTCTTCAATCTGTCCAATGAGCTCGTGAACGCGCCTATTACGTGGGAGCTGAAAGCAAATTCGTTTTTTTCAAGATAAGAGACTGCCATCGGCTTCTCGTCAACTCCCGGCAGCCATACCATTATGAACTGCCCCGGACTGCAGTTTATTTTCTCTTTGAAGAAAAAGGATTTTATGCCTTTGGCTTCTTCAACTATCCTGCTTATCTCAATCATTACAGGCATGTCAACTTTGCAGCAATTTTCCATTGGGTTTTTGTTTTGTATTAAATTAAATTTTAATTTTTCCTTCCTTTGGGTCTAGGCGCCGCCACATTGAACGCGAGCAGACATTGGTTTCTCAAAGAAACCTAGGAACGTTAGTGATTATGCTTCGCAAGTTTGCAAATCGGGCGGCGCATTGATTGGATGCAAACCCTCACAACCCGCCTCGCGTCACTACGTTCCTGAGTTTCACTTCGTGAAACCAATGCGGCGGGCAGTGTTGCCGCACCCTTTATTCCACAAGTGCAGGGGCGTGTGAGGGACTATCGCAGATACGTAAAGTGCGGGATGTGCAGTCCCCCCAAAATAATTTTTATTATTGGCATTGTTTTTGGAATATCATTTAATAAATTAATCCTTATTTATGCGCAACCCCTCTTATCTCTCCCAAATCTTTTACTTTGTTCTTTTTCATCCATTCTGTCATCTCGTCACAGACTTTTTTGAATACTGAAATGCCGCGGTAATAGATGCCTGTCCCTATTCCGACACAGGTTGCGCCTGCCATCACCATCTCAATCGCATCCTTGCCGTAAGTCACGCCGCCAGTGCCGATTATCGGTATTTTGACGGTTTCATAGATTTCATAGACACATCTTACTGCTATTGGCTTCAATGCAGGGCCTGACAAGCCGCCTGTCTTGTTTGCGAGAATGGGCTTTCTTGCATCTATATTAATAACCATGCCGATTGCAGTGTTTATTGCTGTTATTGCATCTGCGCCTGCCTTTTCAGCAGAATGGGCGATTTCCTTTATATCATAGACGTTGGGGCTTAGCTTTGCGCTTACAGGGATTTTGCCGGAATTTGACTTTACTTCTTTTGTGACTTTTGCAATAAGCTCAGGGTCGGCGTAATAAGGCTTGCCGTAATCAAGATGAGGGCATGATACATCTACTTCAATCATTGCTGGCTTTAAGGATGCCATCTTTTTCGCGACTTCGCCGAAATGTTTTATCTCGTAGCCGTAAATGCTGCCTATGACCGGGACGCTTAGGTTGTCCAGCCTTTTGAATTCATTTATGGCATTATCAATTCCCTGCCCGGGCAAGCCGACCGCATTTAGCATGCCTTCCTCAAACGTGAACATTGTCGGATTTGGGTTGCCTTTCCTTTCCTCGTGGCACAATGATTTTAGAGTTACTGCTCCTGCTCCTGATTTTCCAATCTTGTCAACGCTTTCTTTTGTGACGCCGAGAATTCCTGAAGCTAAGACAGTGGGATTCCTAAGCCTTATTCCGCATATTTTTGTCTCTAGCAGATTTTGCGGCATTTTCCAATCATTAAATCATACAATATTAATATCTTCCTTTTTTATGAGCCTCTCGCAGTAATGGCACTTTACCTTTAGAGGGCGCTTTTCGACAGCATAAAACTTGGTCTTTACCTTTTCAGAATTAGTTATGCATACAGGGTTTGAGCATTTAATGACGTTTTCTATGAAATCCGGAATCTTGACCTTTATTTTCTGCTTTACACTGTAGTTTTTGATGATGTTGACGCTCGCATCAGGAGCTACGACACCAACTTTATTGAACTCGCTTTCCGTGAGCAGCTTGTTTGCTACCTTCACGATGCCTTTCTTTCCAAGAACATTGCTGTCAAGATTAGTGGCTATCGAGACAATACCATTGTGATTCTGGAGGCTTAATATATCAACAACCTTGAATGTGGCGTCTGTAGGAATGTGGTCTATGACAGTCCCGTCCACAATTGCGCTTATGCTCAGCTGCTTTTTTGGCTCTTTTGATGGTTTCATTTCTGCATTAGCCGCCTTTTTCTGCGCTTTTTTACCGGCTTTCTTTTTGTTTTTTGGCATTTTGTTATTGTTTTGCTGCAATGGATTTTTGCAAAGGCTCGCATTAGCTCGGAGTAGCGTCGGCTCGGCTTAGCTGTACAAGCTTAAGGCTGACATTCCCCGTAAGGGACGTCCCCCTTGTCAGCTATACAATTTTATTTAAGAGCCTCGCATAATAGACGCTACTCTTCCCTTTGCAAAAATCGTCTATCATTTTATAGCCCCCAATACCAGCCCCAGCAATGCCTTCCTTACAGGTATTCCGTTGCCTGCCTGCTGGAAGTAGACTGCGTATTCTGTTGAGTCAACTTCCGGATCAATCTCCCCCACTCTTGGAAGAGGATGCATTATTTTCAGCCCTTCTTTTGCGTCCTTCAAAGCCGCAAGCGTAATCCTGTAAACGCCTTTGTATTTCTCATATTCCACAGGGTCTGGGAACCTTTCTTTTTGGATTCTGGTGACATATAAAATATCAATCCGGGGAATTGCGCCTGCCAACTCAGATATTTCAAAGAACCTTATCTTCTTCTCCCTGAGCTGCGCAAGGTAACTCTCAGGCATGCTCAGCGGCTGAGGCGACACAAAGTAGAATGTTGGGTTGAAGTGCGACAGTGCGGCAACGAGGCTGTGGACAGTCCTCCCATACTTCAAGTCGCCGACAATGCCTACATGAAGGTCATTCAGCCTTCCCTTTACTTTCTGGATTGTGTATAAGTCCAGCAAAGTCTGTGTAGGATGCTGGTTTGCTCCATCGCCTGCATTGATCACAGGAATTTTTGCTGCTTCTGCTGCCAGCCTTGCAGATCCTTCAAGCGGATGCCTTATCGCTATTATGTCTGCATACTGCTCAGTCATCTTTATAGTGTCCCACAAAGTCTCTCCTTTCTCAACAGAAGTTGTAGAGGAAGCTGAAAATCCCATAACCTGGCCGCCAAGCTGCTCCATTGCAGAAGTGAAGCTCAGCCTTGTCCTTGTTGACGGCTCGAAGAACAATGTGGCAAGGAGTTTGCCTTTCAGCAGGCCGGGATTTGGCTTGTCTTCTATCTGCTTTGCTGCTTTTAAAATATATAATAGCTCTGCCTTTGAGAAGTCGTTGATTGAGATTATGTCCCTGCCTTTGAAGTCCATGCTAAAAAGCAAAAAAGCAATTTAGGGTTTATATATTTTACTGATTAATATGCAGGAAAAGGTATATTATTATACTTATTGCTAATACTGCTAATAATTTACCAGAATCTCAACTTCAGGCCCGAAAATCTTCTTCAGGTCTTCAAATATAGGCTCTTTTATGAATGCCCTTTGCGGAATGTGGGCGCTTGCAATGTGCTTCTCCATCTCCTCAAGGCTGCTTTTCTCCAAGGCTTCAAGAGAGCCGTTCTGCCTGACTTTTGCCCTGCTGATCTCCTTTTCCTTTGCATCGGTGTCATGCACTACAAAAGCATGCTGGCCCAAAAGCAAGACCTCTCCATACTTGCTGCCGTACTTGACCCTTATTTTTGCCCTCTCAAGCTCTCTTCCCCTTTTTCTCTGGACATACTCTACAAGGAACTTGAGCAATGACCCGGAATCGCGGTAGACATTTTCAATGTCGAGCTTTGAAAGCTTTTTCTCGTCATAGTCTTTCTTGGCCTTGATCACATTCTCAAAAATCTTGAAGAATCTCGCCGGCACCTTGCCGTCTGCCACCATATGGCGCTCGAATACTTTCAAAATGTCCTCATTGGACACTTTTTCAACCCCTTCCAGCATTAGCGCGTCCCTGGCAACAGCGGTCAGAGAGTCATAAATGCTTATGATGTCCCTTTCCTCCCTGATTCTTTCTATCTGGGTGAACAGCCTTTTGATTCTCTGCAGGTATTTTTCAGCATCGCTCATAAGCTGGTCTAATTCTTTTCCGGTAAGCTCTTTCTTCTCGCCGTGCTCTATGGCTTTCCTTACCTGTATGTTGTTTTCAAGAATCTTGATGAATTTTTCTTCCAGCAGCTTTTCTTTCTTTACGAATACCTCCCTCATTATCTCCCCGGTCTCCTTTGGCGCGGGAGGCGGGATGCCGTAATGCATCAGGGCAGCCTGGCTTGGAGTCAGGATTGCGTAGTAAGTGTCCTCCATTCCAATCTCATTCAGCTTCATCTTTACTCTCCTCAATACCTGCTCGCCGGATCCCATGAACAGGTCAATAGCTTCTGCGCTTGGCTTTATCTTGCCCATCTTCAAAAGCTGCTTCCAGGGCATGAAGATGCCCCTGTCATAAAACGGAACGCCGTCCCTCAGGAGAGTGAATATGACCGGGTTTGCTTCCCTCAATGAGTCCCAGAAGTCAGTTAAAATGTAGACCTGGATGTTTATCTTGTTTTTTACCCCTGTCAGTTCCCCTGCTTCAATGCCCATCCCTATTATTATTGCGCGGAGCTTGTCCTTCAGCTCAGCCCTTGTCATCTTCTTGACATCAGTGTCATCAATTACAATCCAGACATCTATGTCGCTTGTCGGAGTGGCCCTTCCCTGCGTCAGGCTGCCTGCAAGGACATAGGAGATGATATATTTCTCAAATTTCTTCAGGACCATGGTCTTGTGGACTTCAGCTATCCTTATTGCCTGCACCATCCCCTTGTCATAGACTGAAGCGGACATAGCTATAGTCTGAAGAATGTCATATTTTCCGTCATAGCAGTTCTGCCATAATTCCGACAGTATTACTGTCTGGACAACAAAATTCTTGTCGATCTCTGCTGCAATGCTGCCGACTATCGTAGTGAGCTTGTCCTTCAGCTCCTGCTTGGGCATTTTCTGGCTGTCTGAATCATCGACAAGAACCAGCACATGAATCTGATCCTTGTTTTCAGGCTGCGGCTGATTTGCATCCTGCTGGGGCGCCTGCACAGCCGGCGTTCCCGGGATTTGAGGAGGCGCCTGCGCCGGCCTCGGAGGCGGCAATAATGCAATGCCGACAATGTACTTGTCAAATTTCTCAAGAACTCTCTTCTGGAATTTCTCAAGCTTTGCCTTTATTCCCTTAAGCTTTTCCTGCACATCAGGAGGGAGCTTTGCCAATGCAGCCTCTTCCGCTGTTTTTGCGTCCTTTGGCTGCTCTTCAGCCTTGCTTTCCTTGGGATTGCCAGAATAATTCTTGGACTTCTTGGTCATTTTTAACAATCCTGAGTTTCCCTATTATGTTTATAAAGGTTTTGAAAATCTGGCAGTGAAGAGTGAGTCATCATCTTTTAATAAACTAATTTTTCCCTGATTTTTGATGATATAAATTGCCCAAAGCACCCGCATAACCAGCGCCGAAATGCCCGTAATTGAAATAAGAGTTTCCAAAGCATTTCAGCGCTGATTCTGCAACGGCTTTATAATCTGCATTGCCTGACAATTTGTGCAGATGCAGGTAAGCCAGTGCGCAGAATGAGTTTTCAATGAAATTTTTTAATCGGGTTTTGAGCATCCCAATATCATCTTCTTTTATTGCCCTGTCATAAAAGCCGCCATTTGCCCTGTCATGGAAATTTTTAATTATAAAGCCGGATATTTCCTCTGCTAAATCAAGGTATCCCTTATTTCCTGCTGCCACAAAGGCATCCAGCAGCGCATTCATAAAATAGATATTGTCAGACAATAAGCCGCTTTCGTTTGCTTTTCCATCAAAATAATGAAACATTCCTTTTTCCCTGCTGTATAAGTTTTTTATCTGAAATTCTATTGATTTTAATGCGAAGTCCAGCAGTTCCCTGTCTTTCAGGATAGTGTATGTATAAATATAGGCAGAAATCATCATTGAAGACCAGTCAGTGTATACAGTTTTATCAATAAACGGCTTTTCCATCAAGCTTCTTTTTTCCTTGTCCTGCTGATAGTATTCTTCGTCAGCATCCTGCGAGCCGTAAAAGCCGCCGGCTTCATTTTTCAGGTTTTTATCTATATATCCAATAATGCCTTCTGCAATTTTTTTGTAATTTTCATTATTTGCCATTGAAAACGCCATGGCATAGCTTTTTAACAATCCTGCATTGGTTTCGAGCATTTTCTCGTAATGAGGGACTTTCCAGTCCTGAGTCACCGAGTACCGGAAAAAGCCTCCTTCTATCCTGTCGTAAATACCTTCGTGCATCTTGTCCAATGTCTTCAATGCCATGTCAAGATACTTTTTCTGGCTTGTTTTTTTGTAATAATCCAGAAGAAAATCTATAACATCATAAGAGGGGAATTTTGGCTGTGTTCCAAAGCCGCCGTAATAAGAGTCAAAATTGTCTTCTATATCAATTAAAATTTCTTTTATTGCATCCCTGCTTAGATCTTCAGCCGGCTTCTTCTCTGTTTGCGCTTCTGCCTTTTGCACGGCAAAATCTTTTTTTGAGTAAGCAGATTTAATAGAATTCAATAATACCTTCATCCTGTCAGGCGGCACATAAGTCTCTCCTGCAATGATATTGCCTTCTGAATCAAGAAATACAGTTGAGGGAAATCCTCCCATATTATACCTGTCCCTAATGTCGGGATGCCGGTCAATGTAGACTTTTATCGGCACAAAGCCTTCATTTATTATGGCTGCAACTTCATCATTGGAATAAGTAGTGGCTTTTATTACATGGCACCAGTGGCACCATACTGCTGTAAGATTTAACAGAATTGGCTTGTTCTCCTTTTTTGCCTTTTCAAATGGTTCTTTGCTCCAGCCGAGCCATTGTATTTTGTCTTT
>CAYVTQ010000011.1:0-23248 GCA_964454865.1 uncultured Methanosarcinales archaeon | reverse complement strand
TTTTTGCCTTTTCAAATGGTTCTTTGCTCCAGCCGAGCCATTGTATTTTGTCTTTTTCGCTGACCATTACCCTAAAGAAATTTTGCTTCAATTAAAACTTTGCCAACTCCTCCAAATCCACAATCCTCTGCCTTCCATCAAAACCGGAGTCTATTTCATGCCAGTGGCTTATTTTCTCTTCTCCGAGCTTCCAGCACAGGAAGATATCCCTTCCTTCAAACCTGCAGTAGAAGTCTATAAGCCCAGTCTTCAAATCCTTGAGCAGGCAGCCGATTTTGTCAAGCTTTTCAAGCTCTGCGTAAAAATTGTATGATAATTTATGGAATTCCTTGTTTAATTTTGTCAGCGTCTCGCTGTAATTGGAATATTCGCTTTCATCTGTAAAAGATATTTTTATGCTTGACAGTTCATCTATTGCCTTTCCCAGAGATTTCGCCTTTTCAAGAATTTTCCTTATCTTGGGGATTTCCCTGTTCGCTTCCTCTATTGTGAAGTGTTTTTTGGGCATAATGATGAGTATAGTTTATTCTATTTAAAGTTTGCCAAGAACTTTTTTAAATCATGAGCTTAAACCGCTGATAATGGACTGCTATTACAGCCAGAAAGGAACTGATTTTCCTTCGAGACACTTGCAGATTTTTGGTTTAGTGGACTATAGAGAGACAAAAAGCAGTGCATACTCTATTCCGCATAGATTTGCGCATTTTGGACTACTTAATGTTCCTATAAGGATTATTAGGTATGGTACTAGGAATAGCCCCAAAGGAAGTAGTTCCCAAGTAACGTTCGATCCTAGTATAGCCTGGACATATTATAGGACTGCTGTTAATTTTTATGGGTCCGAGGATGCATATTATACAAGTGAATTTTTAGGTTCAATACAAGGCGTAAAGCGCGATTTATGTCCCGGAGCAGATTTGATAGTTGTAAGAGGTTCCCCCATCCTTAATATAGATTTCAATACATTTGATGGTACCACTAAAAGCAGCCTTCCAATGTATATAAAGAAAATAATAGGCGAGCATGAAGGAAACTGCAATAGGAAGAATTTTCTGATTTCAAGCGACCCTGAATACAAAAGAAGATTTGATAGACTTAAAAGAATAAGGAGATTATTTATAGAAGCCGCAGTTGAAGAAAGGTATGAAAAATGCGCTGAATTTAGGGATCGTATTATAACCCTTGAAGAAAGATTGGCCATTGCTGAAAATCCGCGCCAAAGATCTCTTCTCGAAGATAGAAAAGTCACCTAAGATACTCTTCTATTATCTTAGGCACATCACTCACTGAAACTTTCCTTATGATTTTTCCGTCGGGATATACTGCTATCGTAGGGCCGTCGTTGCAGTGTCCAAGGCAGAGTGATTTTGAGACGTTATACTTTCCAACCAGCCCATTCTTGTTTATGTGCTGCCTCAATTCCATCAGTATCTTATCGGAGTCTTTTGCCAGGCAGCATTCTCCTGCTTCCCTCTTGTTCTGGCAGACAAAAATGTGCCTTTTATACTTTACCGGGACAGTTTCCATTTTTCATCGGAAGATAAACTTCTTTATAATACTTGCAGTATTTTGTTATAGGGCATTCCCAGCAGTGAGGACTTACTGGCTTGCAGATGTTCTGGCCGAATGTGACAATTATATCATTGAAATCCTGCCAGTGCTTTTTCGGCAGTATCTTTTTTAATTTCTCTTCTGTCTGCTCTGGCTTTTTTGTCTTGAGCCAGCCCAGCCTGTTTGGGAATCTGTGCACGTGAACGTCAACTGCAATATAGTCCTTCTTGAAATGGCCATAAGTCATGACAATATTGGCAGTTTTCCTTCCAACACCCTTTAATTCCATAAGCTCATCAAAGCTTTCAGGCACTTTGCCATTATAATTCTTAAGCAGTGTTTTTGAAATATCTTTTATTCTTTTTGACTTTGTGATGTAATAATTGACCGGCCTTATTATCTCCTGCAGCTTTTTCAAGGGCATGCCTGCTATTTTTTCAGGCGTGTCTGCAGTCTCAAACAGTTTTTTTGAGATAGGACCTGTGATTTTGTCCATTGTCCTGAGGGAAAGCAGGCACGAAATAAGGACCATGTACGGGCTTCTTGTCTTTTCACCTATTTCAGTTGCGATAGGGCTTTCAAAATTTTTGACTTTTTGCTTAAGAAGCTGCATTATTTTGTCTATATCTTTTATTTCTTTTGGCATTGTAGTCATCTGATGATGCTTAATATCTCATTCCCGTACTTCTGCAGCTTGGCAGGGCCGATGCCGCTTACTTTTCCAAGCTCTTCAAGCGTCGAGGGCATTACTGAGGCAATCTCAAGCAAAGTCCTGTCGTGCATTATCATATAAGCCGGCAGGTTCAGCTTTCTGGCCAAATCAGTGCGCCACATTTTGAGCCTTGACAATACATCAACGGAGCTGTCATTTGTTTTTTGAATCTTATAATTATTTTCCATCTTCAATTCCGGCCTTGCAATTGCATTATCCAGAATGCCAAGCATACGGTCATTGATGAATCTCGTATGATTCTTACCGGCGTAGGTTATATACAATTTGCTCTTTGCCCTGCTCAGTGCGACATAAAATAATCTTCTTTCTTCCTCTTCCCTGTCATAGTCATCGAATTTAACCAGCTCTATTATCGGGTGGTCGGAGGCTTTGCAGGGAAAGTTCATGCTTGAGCAGCCCATGACAAAAACAGCTTCTGCTTCAAGCCCCTTTATAGAATGGATTGTGGCAAGAGTGACTTCATCCCTTGCTGCCTCTATGTCCCTGTTGTGGTCTTCTGTCCTTATTATGTGCCTGATGCTTCTCAGCTTCATCCTGTCGGAAAGCTCCGAGATGAGCCTGTTTGTCCTTGCAAGCACAAAAATCTCGTTTTTCGGCGCATCAAGCTCAAGTATTTTCGCTATTATAAATTCCATCTCTTCATTTTCAGAGTCAAAATTTACTATCTTTATTTCTGCCTGGCTGGGAGATGAATGCCTGAGTTCAGGCAGCTTTGTGCTCTCGAGTGACCTGTTCATCAAATCAACAATCTGCCTTGAGGAGCGGTAATTTGTGCTTAAGGTTATTATCTCGCTGTCAGGATATTTCTCCTCAAAATTCAGGATATACTTGATTTTTGAGCCCCTCCACCCGAAAATCGACTGGCGCGGGTCGCCGACGCAAAAAAGATTTTTCCCATTCAGCAAATCCAAAAGCCCAATTTGCATCAGGTTTACATCCTGATATTCATCAACAAGTATATGCTCAAATTTTGGCATCTTATCAGGATTGCTTTTGAAAAACTCAATGCAGTGGATTAGCTGGTCAGAATAATCCCTCAGGCCGAATTTATCCATGAATGATATTATATACTCGCATATTTCGTACACCATCTCTACATTTTTCCTGTCTTTCTCCTCAAGATTATCGGCCTCTTTCAGGAACTCTTCAAGCTTTTTATTGCCTGTCTTGTAGATTTCCATTACGGAATAGCAGTCATTCATAAGCATCCTTATCAGTTCTTCATCTGTCTTTCCCCTTTGCTGCCCGAATGAGAAATACTGCTCTATTGCAGAGCTTGGGTCGATGCCTTTTTCCTTCAGCGCAACGGTGAAAAGCCTTATTTTTTCCCCATAGCTCATGACCCTGACCGGCCTGCCGTAGATGGCGTCATTGTTTTCCTTCAATATCTTCTCGCAGAAAGAGTTGAATGTCTCTATCCTGACGCCATTGCAGTAGGGGTATTTTGAAAGCCTTGCAGCCATTTCGCTCCTTGCTTTCCTTGTGAATGTTATGGCAAGAATCTTTTCAGGCGCAACAGAGCGGAATTTCGTGAGGAATTCTATCCTTTTTGTCAGGACAGATGTCTTGCCTGAGCCGGCTCCTGCAACGCATAAGATGCTGCCGGATGGGCTTACTATGGCTTTTTTCTGCTCGTCGTTGTATGGTTTGAGGAAGAAATCAAATGATGCAAATACCATCCTGTCATGATCTGTTATTACCGTTTCTTTCACTTCGAAATTATTTGACAGCTTTTTCTTGTGCAATGATGGATTCGAGATTTCCTGCCTGCCTTTTTCCGTGAGAGCAAGGACCTTGACGAACTTATTGTTCTCGAGCTGCCTGTGCTCAATAAGGCTGTTATGCAGCAGATTTTCAATAAAATCATTGATTTCCTGCCTTGAATAGAGCTGGAGTATGCCGAACAGTATTTTTTTGTTCAGCCTGTTTCTCTTTATGGATTCATTCTTGTCATCGCCGTGAAGGAAATCTATCAGAAGGTTTTTTCCTATATTGAAAGGCATAGAGTCAAGCGCTTTCAGGACTTTTATGTAGTCAAATTGCTTTGAATTTTGGGTCAAGAATTCCTGCGCCATTAGAAAAAATTGTTTTTTGGAATATTTAAATTGTTTTATTTTACTTCAGAATCCTCCCGTTCTTCCTGCTCCAAAGCAATAAATCCATCTCGTCCATGCCAATCCCGGCTTTTTCAGAAAATTCCCTGAATTTCTGCTCCATTTCCAGATATTCCTTCCTGTTTTTGGGCCTTTCAGGCTTTTCTATCATACCAAACTCGAACAATGAGTTGATTATGTGCTTGTCGAGGATTGCATAGCCTTTGAAGCCGATATTCCTCAGAAAATGTGATGCTTCCTTGTATGCAATGCCTTTTATGTTTTCAACAATGAAATCCCTAAGGGCATTTTTGTCCCTGAAAGACAGCAGTTTTTCCTTTATCCTGAAATTGATGATGATGCTGAGGTAATTCCTTGCGTGGGCTATGTATTCCGGGCGTACGTTATTGAACCTGTAGACCCCTTCCAGCCTTTTGGCCATTTCTGCAGGCGTGCCTTTTATCAATATGCTCCTTATGTTGTCTATCGCCTTCATCCCCATTTCCGCGCTTGTGTTGGCTGTCAATATGCAGAAGCACATTTCCTCAAAGAGCCTGTGGTCATCAGGAGTTTCAACAGAAACGAGCTTCATTTCATTGTTTGAGTAGAACCATGAATAAGGCTCGCTAAAGAATTTCTGAAAGTCATCAAGGCGCTCTTTTATTTTGTGCTTTTTGAGCTCGTATTCCTGCTTTAGGTTTTCTAATCCATCCATAGAACTTGTGTTTTGTATTATTTTTTAATATTTGCTATTTTTATATGTAACAAACTGATTTTCATCTATTAAAGATGAAATGCCTTTCCACTTTTTTCTTTCATGCCTTGTATCTACATAAAGCTCTATTCCATTGCCATCTGGGTCCGAAAGATAAATTGTCTTGCTTATCCCATGGTCTATTGGTGTAAATGGAATGCCCTGATTTTTGAGCTTAAAGTAAATGTCAGCAAGCTGTTTTAGGCTTTTCAGCTCAATTGCAAAATGATAAAGCCCTGTCATATCAGGCAATGGCTTTCTAGCATTTTTTATTTCCTGCAATGCCAAATCATGATGAGCTTTTCCAAATGTCAAAAATAAATAATTTCCTACTCGTTCTGAAACTTTAAAGCCCAATATTTTATAGAAATTTTCAGCATTTTCAATGTTTGATACCTTTATATGCACATGTCCAATTTTCATCATTTTATTTGTTTCTGTATATTTTTCTAATTCTCACATTAAAATTTTTCCTAACCATGATTGGATATAATTTGCAATGACTATAAAACTTTTGCTCGTCTAGAAAGTGTGTTATCTGTGGTTTTTAATAACTTTCTACATTAAGCCCTTTGATCCTGCTGAAATGCTTTATATTTCTAGTTAACAGCGTTTCATTGCGCGATATAGCTGCTCCTGCAATCATTATGTCTTCCAAATCAATCATTTCCCCTCTTTTTTCCAGATCCACTTCAATCTCCCCGACTTTTTTGGCATCTTCTTCAGTAAAAGAGTGCACAAGAAGAGACTGTATCAGCTCATTTATTTTCCTTTTTTCCATTTCCTGATGAACACTCTGCATTGCACCCTTCCAAAGTTCCATAACACTTATTGCGGCAATTCCTTTTACTCCAAATTTGGCATCTAATTCCCTTGCTTTTTCGATTGCAGAGCTATCTTTCCCCCTGAGCATATCAATTAAAAATTGAGTGTCTAAAATCATTTTACTGCTCTTTTCTGATGCATAAATTTATGCCTCTTTCTGCTTTCTTTGACTGATTTTTCCAATGCATCGGCGCTTTCCGGGCTTAATACACCTATAAAAGACGACAAACTTTTCCTTCCAGAAAGCCTTACAATTATCTCGCTGAAGCTCTCATTAGGCTCCTTTTTTGATTTTAGGGTGTTATATGCCTCTTCTGTGATGGATATTGTCTTTGTTGTCATGTGTACGTGTATGTATGTGTAATTTATTAATCTTTTGTTTCAAAAACCTTCCTGTCGAATCAGATAGTTGCCAAACCTAACTGCCCTCCTATTAACTATTCCTTCAGCTCAGGATGCTGTATCTCTATTGCCTGCTGCATTTGCCTCATTTCATCAGCAGTCACGCTTAATATAGGGTATTCTTTTATGCCAATCCAATGCGCCCTGCTGTAATGCAGCAATGGGCCAAGCATTCTTTCAAGATTCCCGCCTTTAATTTGACGATAAGCTTCTTCATTAATAAGCCAGCCTACTCTCCAGTCAGATGCCTTTCTGGCTGCCATCAGCGCTTCGCCTGTTGGATTTTCCAGTTTTGCCAGTGCGTTCAGCTCTAAAGCGCCGCCGCTTTTCAGTTTCATTGATGCCTGCCCCGGGCAAACAGCAGCTACCGCAACTAATCCCCCAAACTTTTCTGCATACCCCAGCCCGGCAATTTTCATTATATCCATCTCACCAGCAGGCAAAACTGCCGCAATTCTTTGCCCCTGCCTGATGTCTAAATAAGGCACAGGCTCTCTGGATATTATCCTGCCATATAGGTCTATCATGCTCATTTTACTACCTCCGATTGATTTTTATTTTGAATAAATTTTTCAGAATTCCCTTATTTCATCCCGGATTAGAAGGTTTTTCAGACCAAGAATAAATGGAATTTATTAAGGGATTTTAAGCTAATTAAAAGCAGAATTCAAAAAATTTGTTTTTGGTATGTAATCCCATAATAAAAAGAAATGCAAGCTTGTTAATAAATTTTTCCCTAATTTGCAGTTTTATTTTTCTTCTCCTTAGCCCTATTCCTGGCAATTAGGATAAACACTATGAGCAAGGCAGCATAATTCAGCGCCATGAACCAAGGAGTTCCCCAGCTAATTCCGTTGTATCTTATGTCGGAGATAGGCCATAAGAACGGCGTTGCGAAGAATCTGGTTGTATGCGTCGGGATGTCTGACAGAATGTGGAATGCCCAGGCAGCCAGCGGCCAGAACCACTTTTTTGTTATTGCGTAAATAAGAAGAAAAACAACTGCAAACGTGACAATGCTGTGTGTTATGCTGTAGGCTGAAAAAACATAATTTGGAATAGAGCTTAGTTTTGGAGGCCCTCTTTGGAAGCTTCCTGTTAACAGGCTCGTTATGAATGAGTAGCCGAAAGGCAGAATGTCCGGCAGCACGCCGAATAATGCGGCCATCCATGCATTCCTTCGGTTTTTGTGGAAGATTGCGTAGCCCCACAATCCGTGCGCGAAGATGTCCATTTTGGGATATTTTTAATATTTAAATTTAAACTTATCTTTTGCTTTGGCAGTCATCTCAACCCCTGTCCCAATCGGCACAAGAACACTTTTATATTTGTTTCTTACATATTCGAGATAATCCTTCATTTTATCCTTAAACATTATCGCGTTATCAGCGACAATAATGGCATCATCAGCTAATTTGTTTTCCATCAATTTAAAATAATTTATGTAATCTTTTTTTACCGCATCTAAAAATAAGAAATCAAATTTTTCTTTTAGCTTTGGAATCTCTTTCAATGCATCGCCGCTGATAATATTGATATTTAGCAAATCTGCTTTCCTGAAATTTTCAACTGCAATTTCCGCATTGCCTTTGTCAATCTCTATTGTTGTTACTTTGCCGCCGTGCTTTTGAGCAGCTTCCGCCAGCCATATTGTGGAATACCCTATGCATGCCCCCACTTCAAGAATATTCTTGGGCTTTATTGAGGAAACTAAGATATAGAAAAACTTCCCAGTCTCTTCGGGAATTATCGGCAGATTGCTGTATGTTAATTGCAGTTGCTTTAACAATTCCCCTGTATTCTTATTCATTCTTAATTTTGTAAGCTCCCGGCTGCATAAAAACCTTATCGGTCTTGACCGCGATGCCTTTTTCATCTTTTAAAATCTGCTCAGAGCCAGATACTGCCGTGCCCAATGCAACCAGCTCATTTTTCAAAGTCATTATGGCAACCATGTCGTCTTTGGCTATCCTGTCATTCAGCCTGCTTATCCCGGGCATTTTCAAGCCGATGCCGTGGCACAGGCTGTCCACTGTTGTGTCAAAAACCCATATTTTCGGCAGATGGGCGACGCCATTTTCGACCGGCTGTATTATTTTTCTTATAAATTTGCCATTGCCTTCCTGCCTGAAGTAATGACAGGCATCTGCCAGGTCCTGCAGCGTGCACAAGGTGGTTTCGTCGAAAGGCCCTGCTTTCGTTCTCCTCAATTCGGCCATATGGGCGCCTGTTCCCATCTTCAGGCCAATATCGTGGATCAGCTTCCTTATGTATGTCCCTGCTTCTGTTCCGGTCCTGAACAAAACATCTTTTCCGTCAATTTCGAGGATATTGAGGTAATAGACTGCCCTTGTCCTAAGCTGCCTTTTCACAGCGCTTTTTATCGGGGGAAGCTGCTGTATTTTTCCAATGAAAGAATCGCAGACTTTTCTTAGCTTGTCTTCAGGCACTTCCTTATGGAGGTGCATTATGGCAACATACTCTTTTCCTGCCTTAAGCAATCCCTGCACCACTCTTGTGGCCCTGCCTAATGCTATTGGAAGAGCGCCTGTAACAGCTGGATCCAAAGTTCCTGAGTGGCCGCTTTTGCTGATATTCAAGATTTTTTGGACGAAGTCTGAAACCTGGTGGCTTGTGGGCCCTTTGGGCTTGTCAATGTTGACAATGCCGTAATTTATTATTTCTTCTGTCTTTCTTTCTTCCGGATTGCAGCCGTATTGCTCACTTGTTTCAGCTTCTTTTCTTACAAGGATTTTTCTTTCGGTTTGCTCGAATGGCAATTTGGGCTGCATATGACTGAAGAAATATTATTATTTAATAAAGCTATTTGTTTGAATTATAAAAAATAGGTGCAGCTTTGTTAAAGAATCTGAATTTATTTTTCTTTAAGCCCCGCAAATCTGTTACATTAAATTATTGTAATCAATTCGAGGCGGAATTTTAATGGCAGTAAAAATTCCGCCGAGTGAAATTTTGTTGCGAAGCGACGGAATGAAAAATTAAAAAATAAACAGAAAAATTACCACAAATAATCAAGATTTTGCGTTAATCCAGCTTTTTCCAAATTAGCTTTAACATTATCTCTCGCTACTGAATAAGGACGCCTCAATAATCTATCTCCTGCACTTTTAACAGCTTCTCCATAACCATGCAATTTTATTAGTTCCCTGGCCACTCTTAAAACAACTTCTCTATGGGCTATGAAGTCCTGGAATAAAACTGAAGCTATTCTTGTGTCGTCATCTTGCAATATAAATCTGGTTAGCTCCGGAATTTTTGCGGCAGCCTCCAATACTCTTCTATATGATGGTCTTGGCAAAAAATCAACAACAAAATTATAGATGCCTCCATTTTTCATTAAGCTTGGATCAATATCCTTTCTTTTAGATTGATATGCTGCAACATCGAATAATCTCCTATTTTCGCCATCAATTTCCAAATTCAATGAGGCAGAACGAATATTTAACCTATCAACAAGCTCTATTCCATTACCTGAAGCAGCTATATCTGCTAGCACATACATACCAAAGATTACATCTCTAAGCTCCTCAGCATTTGTATATCCTGCACGCTCTGGGCTAAATACAAGTGAATTCAATTTAAATTCAATGCCTTTACATGGCACATCCCATATTTTATTAAATTTATTAGGCTGCTCATCAGTAGGACCATCGCTTGAATTTAAAAATCGCAAATAAACACTGCCATTAAAAGTATCGTCCCCTATCTCATATAATCCAAACTCACTGCCGCCGATTGCATATTCTTTTCTTGACCACCATGAATCATCTTTCGGCTTATTAGGGCCTGGAGGAGTTATAGCACCTTTACCCCCCAGTAATTCCACATCTGCTCTTTTCCAGTCAATATTAAGGGCAACAGCAGGCTTTTCCGGGTCTATTAAAAACTGAGAAATGTCATAAGACGTTGTGAGATTTGGAAGCCGAAACTCTAAATCAGCAATCATTTTTATAAGAGAAATCTTAATAGATTTATAAAACTATCGAGGCTATTAATAATGGGAAATAAATTGCACTCCTCAAAACCTCAGCCACAGCATTGTATGTTCCTTATACATATCAAAAATATCATAATCAATATACTCATTGACAAATTTTTCCTTGAAGCTGTCCATTATCTGCCTCAAAACCTTATCGTTCTCGACATGTATTTCTATGGTCAGGTCATACTTTCCCAGTAACTCAAGGGCGAAAAGGCATTTGTTTGTCGCGTCAAAAAAGCTTATTATGTAGGGGATAATCTTGAGGGTTTTTAATGAAAAGTTTATCTGGATGAACTGCAGCCCTAATCTGTCGAAATTTGGGGATGATGCGTATGCTATGATGATTCCTTCCTTTTCCAGTTTTTTCATCCTGTATTTCACGACTTTTGAGTCTGCACCTGCCTTTTTGGCCAAATCCACCAATGGAATCCGTGCGTTTGCTGAAAGCTCCCTTAGAATTTTAATGTCAATTTCATCTATATCGTCATGGCTGATTTCATCCTGATAAAAGGAATGCTTTTTTGTTGGCCCTTCATAAAGGAATTTCTGGTTTAGGCGGTGGACTGTCAGGACAGTATGGACTTCTTTCTCAAGAATGTAATTGCCGAATTTTTCCTTTAGCCCTGTCAAGAACTCCTTGAACTGCCTGCTGCTTTCAACCACAATAAGGAATATCAAGTCGTAAGCGCCTTCGCAGCTTCCCAGATAGGCACAATTTGGAAAACTTTTGAGATAGCTGATTATTTCCTGCTCTATCTGCTGGGTCGTATTGTAGAGCTTAACAAACACCTTGTAGTAGAATTTTCCGAGCTTCGAGGTGTTGAAGATTGTATAAAAGTTTTTAATGTAGCTTTCTTTCAATAATCTCCTAATCCTGAAATTAACTGTTTCCTTTGAAGCCCTGACTTTTTTGGCTATTTCCGTGACTGGGGCTCTTGCATTCAGGTCAAGCTCATACATTATTTTTTTGTCAAGTAGGTCTAATTGGCTCATTTAGATAGTTTTTCCAGAAGTTTCTTGCTTTTTTCAATCTGCTCTTCTGTTGGAGTTAATTTTATTCCTTTTTCCTTTGCTTTAATTTGCATATCATAAATGCTTACACCTAAAATTTCAGCTGATTTTCCAATTGACAGCCTGCCGCTGGCGCATAGTTTCAGCATGTAATCTTCAGGGCCCCGGTAAATTAATTGCTTCAGCACTATTGCCTTATTTGTATGCTCTTCCTTGCTTTTTAGCTCTATTATAGGCATTATTTCTTCATTTAGCTTCAATGGATATACTATGGTCATTTTATTGTCCCTCCAGTTGTTTTTTAATTAACTTAGTAAAATTGGGATTTTTATTGCTTAAAATACTATTTTATTTATAAATTTTCTCTTTTTTTGTAAGAAATAGATGATAATGTTAATATATATTCTATAATATATAGTTGCTACTAGAGGATAATGAAATTACTTAAACAAAGCAATATGGAATTTGGCGGTAAAAAATGGAAACCATAGAATTGTATGGAACAAAAATTGAATATAATGGCAAACCTATGGGTCAGTATGCTATTGCTCCATGGGGATTCCCCACTATTGCTTATGTGGATGTTTCTAAGTTAGAAAGAGTGGCAGAAAAGTTACCAAAAGAAGAGTTTGTTGCTTTTGTGTCTTCACTGAATGAGGAAGCAAGAAGCCAATTGGAACAGAAGGGCAATGTAATTGAGCCAGATAGCGGATTCCAGTTGGTCATAACTGCAAGTAAAGTGGAAGCATTAAGAGAGCCGCTGGAAAATTTGGTGGTATTTACACAGAAAGTAATAGATGCTTTATCGAGCAAATAAAAATGCAAAAAATCAAAATATTTGATGAAACATTAAGAGACGGAGAGCAGCAGGCAAGGGTAATTTTCACTCCGGAACAAAAAAATGAATTGGCAGACAAAATATCTTCTGCTGGTGTTGATTATATCAACATAATGGCAGGTATACATGATTCAGAAGATAGCCTTATTGCAGATCTCGTTCAAAAATCCCTTCCAATTGTGCCTGCCTGCATGATGGGAAAAGAATATGTTCAAAAAGCATTAAAAGCGGGTGTCAATAAAGTCATTATGTTTTATTCTGTTTCAGACATCTTGCTTAAGGCAAAAAATAAAACAAGAGAAAATGCCTTAGACTTATCCAAAAAATGGGTTGATTATGCGAGAGAGCACGGATTAAAAGTAGATTTTGCTGCTGAAGATGCAACCAGGGCGGATTTTGATTATTTAGTCGAATTTGGCCATGAAATGAAGCCATTCATTGATCATTTCATGATTTGCGATACCGTGGGCTGTCTGCAGCCTAATCTCTCATACAAGCTAGTGAAAGATTTTATTGATTCAACAGGATGCAAAGTTTCAGTGCATTACCATAATGACTTGGGAATGGCAGTTGAAAATACAATTCAGGGCGTTTTGGCGGGAGCGAGCACTGTGTCAGGAACTTTCACCGGAATTGGGGAAAGGGCTGGAAATGTTCCATTGGAGACAGTTCTTCTTCAATTAAGAGACAATCATGGGATATTTGCGGAAAATTTTTATTACAATAAACTACCAGATATTTGTTATCTAGTAGCTAAACATGTAGGTTTTGGCCCGGCAGAGCCTTTGAGTGAAGAAGCATTTTACAATGAGACAGGCATACATGTCCATGCACTTTTGAGAGACCCAAGAAGCTATTGCATTTTTCCCGGAAGAAACCCGATTATTTGGTTTGGAAAATACAGCGGCGCAAGCAATTTCGAGTATGTATTTGAAAGAATGCTTCGCAATCCTCAGACAAAAGAAAGATATAATGAGATGAGGGAAACAATAAAAAATCTCGCTGTCAAAAATCAAAGAAGCTATTCTGCTGATGAAGTAATAACTATGTTCAATGCCGGCAAAATTTAATCAGAAAAAATATAGATAAATGATTATTCCCGCTGAATACTATTACCCATTCCTCTGCGGAGGAATCATCTCCTTCTTCCTTAATTCCTGCGACTTAGGCTCTTTAGGCGCTTTTGGGGCGTGCTGCTTTGGATGCTCTCTCTGCAGTTCAGCAATCTCCTCATGCTCGACTTTCTTCGCTTCCTCTGCCTTGTGCTCCTTCATTTCCTTGACTTCTTCCTTGATTATCTCGGCTTCCTTTACTGCTTCTTTCGGAGCTTCCTTTTTTCCTTCTTTCTTGCCCTTCTTCTTTTCCTTAGGCTTATCCTTCGGAGCGCCAAAAAGCTCGACAAAAACCTTGCCCTTGTCATCCTTGTAAGCAGTAACCTTGACCTTTCCCGGGGGATTCTTCATCCCGTGCCTCCAGATGTGCTCATTAAGGTATTTTCCCATAGAAATGTCATTTGATTTCATGTGCCGCACCATGAACTCCTTTATGGCATTGACTGCCCTCTTTGCTTTCCTGTAGACAGGCACCCCTAAAGTCTTTCTTTTAAGAGGGATTATATATTCTCTTTCCAATAGCTTTTTTGATTCTTCTTTCTTTGCCATTTTATTGAGGATTGCGCTCTGCAGGATAATTTATGTCGCCCGTGTAATTATTAGCTCTAATATAACCTTCCATCAGTTCCTTCACTTCTGCTGCAATTGGAACATTCATTTCATTAGGAAATATACTAACACCTGTGGCATTTCTTAGTTCAGGGCCGGGCGCAAAAAATGCGGAAAATTCTCTGCCATTAACAGCGAATCTGATTGCATTTGGCCCATGACTTTCTAAAATTCTAAGCAATCCTTCTTCAGTTTCTTGAGGTAACTTTTGGTTAATCATTTTTTTACGCCTGTGTCTTCGTCCTTCTCCAGCTTCTCTTCAGTTTAGTGTGCCTTCCGGGATGAATCCTTCTTTTCTTGCCGTAAATCTTCATGACTGTCCAGAAAGGGGCCCACCTAGTTCTCCTGTGCAGCTTTACTAATCTCTGCTTCCTGCTTGGGTGCTTGTGCCTTGCCATTTTTCCTTGTTTTACTTGCTGATTTTTATCTCGCGCTTCTTAGGCGTCATCTGCTCAAGCAGCTTCTTGAAATCCGCGTCGCCGATTTTTCCGCTTATTTTTCCTGCCTGGATGAATTGGGATATTATCACCAGCGCCTGTATTGCCTTTTCAGCATGCGCTGACTTCAGGCTGCCATACCTTACCAATGCATCCTTGGTCAAATACTGCTTCACGACAGCCTCGAGCCGCGCTATCTGCTGCTGCAATTGCGCCTGCTCCTGCGTCTGCTGCTGCATCCTGTCCTGCTGGAGGCTTATCAGCTCTTCCATCTTCCTTTTTCTTAATTCTTCTAATGATGGCATTTCCCTATTCTTGCTTTGGCTTCACAGCTTTCTGTGCAGGCTTCTTGTCCTGAGCCTTTTCTTCCGCTTTTTGCTCGGGCTTCCTGTCCTGCGCCGGCGCATGCTCAGCTTTCTTCACTGCAGGAGCCTTGTAAAGCTGCGATGATATCTTGTCTAAAAAGGATATTCCCTTTGGAGTCGCTATCCTTCCCTTATGGACTCCTTTCTCTGCCTGCTTGACATAGCCTGATTTCTCAAGCTGCTGCATTACCTTCCTTAAGATGCTGCCGGAGCCCTTGTAAAACCTGTCAATTTTATGCCCCCTGTTCTTTCTTCCGCCGTATTTCGTCCTAAGCTTTGAGACCCCGATGGGGCCCAGCCTATAGATAGTCCTCAATACAGAAGCAGCCCGGACATACCACCAGTCGTTACTTGCAGGAGGCCTTTCCTTGTGCATTCCTGTCTTTGCAAAAGCCGCCCATGCCGGAGGCTTGATATTCTGGTCCTTCTTCAATTCCTCTGCAGCTTTCTTTATCAGCGCAGCGGAATCAACATCATACATTGTAGTCATTCAGCTTATCACCAAATCATTTCTTTATATTTCTTTGAGCTTAACCTATAATTTTATGCCTTGCGGCATTAGATCGGCTAATTTAATTAGCGCATGGTAAAGGATAATAGTGTTATTTATAAAGATTGCTTTTATTTGCAATACTTCGGATTTCTTAAGTTTTCGCTATATAATATTTTAAATCCGCCTTCGGCAATTATAGTGCGAGGCGCCGCTGTCTGCCATGCACGAATGCTCGAACAAAGTTCGTCACCAACTACGTTGGAATCGACAGACTACCATGATTAGATTTTCGGCATCCTTCAAATCTTCGATTTTCAGGGCACGCTCCGCCTCGCAAATCTATTACATTTTATCATAATATATTTATTGAGATAAATTCGAGGCGGAATTTTCTTGGTTTGCGTGCGAGAACGCTCGCGCGCTCGCGTTCAAATCAGTAAAAATTCCACCGAGTGAAATATTTGTCGCGAAGCGACGGATTGAATTGTATAAATACTAACAATCCCTAAAGAAGCAGAGTTTAGCGCATTGAATTAGAACTAATGTTAACAAACACCAAAACGTTTACTTTTGTTACAACTCAATAATCCTACTTTCCTGCCAAATTTACAGAAAGATTTAAATATATAAGGGCAAACATTTTTATGATATAAAGGTGCTAACATGGGTATTCTTGATAAGCTAAAGGAGAGGTTAGGAGGCTCTGATTCTGATGCAGGCAGCGCTTCTGAGGCGACTGATTATCTCGAGCTTGACACCAATGCCGCTGCTGAAAGGGCAAAAATCACGGTGAGGCCGTTTGTGCTTGAGGAATTTGACCAGGTTAAGGATATTCTTGATGTCTTAAGGGAAGGAAGGACAGTTTCATTGATTAACATTAAGCCATTAAAGGACAAGGACCTGATTGAATTGAAAAGGGCAATCAATAAGCTGAAGAAAACATGCGATGCTGTTGACGGGGATATCGCCGGATTCGGAGAAAACTGGATTGCGCTGGTGCCTTCTTTTGCAAAGATACACAGGGGAAAGCAGGAAGCAAAAGACAGCAGGGAAATGGAAGGCGCTGAAGAAGTGCAGGAATAATAAAATTTAAAAACAACGCTCTTTCTTTTTATTTAATGGATGAAGCTGAGCAAATTTCCGGTTCTGAAGATATGGGGCATCAGCCATGCCCATTGTGCCATGAGAAAACCCTTGAGATGAGGGAGAGCGAGATGGAGATTCCCTACTTTGGAAGGGTCTATCTTTTCTCCATGACGTGCGCAAGCTGCAAGTACCACAAGTCTGACATTGAGGCAATTGACAAGAAAGAGCCCTGCAAGTACACTTTTGAGATAGGCTCTGAAAAGGACATGAATGTCCGAATAGTCAAGTCAAGCGAAGCCACTGTAAAAATACCGCACATAACAACTATAACACCGGGCCCGGCATCGCAGGGATTTGTTACAAATATCGAAGGCATTTTAAGGAGGGTAAAGCACCAGATTGAAGTCCTGAAAGACACTGCTGAAGATGACGAGGACAGGAAAAAAGCCAAGAACATGCTTAACAAGCTGATGAGGATAATGTGGGGGCAGGAAAAGCAGAAGATAATCATTGAGGACCCTTCCGGCAATTCAGCCATTATAAGCGACAAGGCTGTGAAGGAGAAGCTGAAGGCCAAGGAATGAAATTATAATAGCTTATAAGCATAATTTTAAATAAATATGATTACTTTTTCTGAATATTGCGCCAAGGTGGCAGAATCCGGCTATTGCGATGGTCTCGAATATCCAGGAAAACCATTGTCCTCACGGACTTCTCGGTTCAAATCCGAGCCTTGGCGTTTTAATCAAGAAAAATGGCAACATTAACCCTCTGCATCATAACAAAGAACGAAGAGAAATATCTCGAGCAGTGCATCAATAGCGTGAAAAGCATTGTTGATGAAATAATTGCAGTAGACACAGGCAGCACTGACAGAACAAAGGAGATTGCGAAGAAATTCAATGCAAAAATCTATGACTTTGAATGGAGCGACAGCTTCAGCGCGGCAAAGAACGAGGCTTTAAGCCGTGCAACAAAAGACTGGATTCTGGTAATGGATGCCGATGAAGTTATTGAAGAAAAATGCCTGGAAAAAATAAAAAATGCAATTGAAAATCCTGATGGAAATGCGGCTTTTTCATTGGACCAAAGGTCATACATAATGCTGCCATTTGAGGGGGCTGAAAAAAACAATTCAAATTTTGAGCCTGTAAAAAATTATCCTTATTATATCTCCCACCACTTGGCCAGGCTGCTTAAGAACAAAATCGGTCTGGAATTCAGGCACAGGGTTCATGAATTGCTAGAGGATTCCATAAGGGAGAAAAAACTGAAGTTTTCAAAGCTTGATGTTATCCTGCACCACTTCGGCTCTGTAAAAGATGAGAAGAATATCAAAGAAAAGGCAGAGTTGTACAAGAAACTGATTTTCAGGCAGCTTGAGGACGAGCCGAATAATCCGAGGTATAATTATCAGGCGGCAAGAATGTTTTTAGGGGAGGGAAATTTTGCTTCTGCATTGAAGTATTTTGAAAGCACCGCAAGAACCAGCCCAAACTACAGGCTTGTGTTTTCTGAAATCGCCAAGATATACCTGGAGATGAGGGATTTCAACAGGGCTGTTGAGTTTTTCAGGAAAAGCATAAAGCAGAAGCCTGATGATATTTCGGGATACAATAACCTGGCTGTTGCCTATATGATGATGGGAAGACTTGAAGATGCCAGGAAATTGCTGGAGGAGCAGTTAAAAAAGCATCCCGGGAATAAGGCGCTGAAGTTCAATTATGAGAGGGCTGTTGGAAGGGCGCAATAACTTTCATGAATTATGACTCAACGTAATGCGGAACAATCAAATGATTTCTTGGAAAAATTTCTATATTAACGGGGCTATACCCTTGAATTAAAGGCAAATTTTGAGGATCATATTTTCCAGATCTAACATGGTCTATTGCAGCAAGAAGAGTTATATCCGGCTTGGAACTCTTAACAACATAGGCGTCGGCTCTTCCATCAAATACAAGCGGATTTTCCAATCTCTCTATTTTCCCATCAGCACCATATCTTAGTTTAGGGATTCCTGGTGTGCGCCCAGTATATAAAACAACCGGAACTGGAAAATCATTGAAGGTTCCGTTTAAATCTCTTGCCCCTCTCAATTTTTCAAGCTCAAGAACAACTGCATCAACACCCTTTCCAAATACTTTAAGAAATTCTTCTACACTATGAGCAGGTATTATCCTATATTGATCTCCTAAAAGCAAATCTAAAACTTTATGGGAGTTTGGATCACTATCTACTACTAAAAGTGTCTGTAAAGGTTTAGTTTGGTTCATTTTAGTGGCATACAAAGAACACTCATATAATACAATTAGATTATGAATGTTAAAGTGTCCGGCATAAGAATAGCCTTCTAAAGCAATATTATGCCGGACACTCTTTTTTGAGCATAATTATAGAATGTTATGGGTTTGGACTATTTAAATCTTATGGTTTTTATATAATTTATATAATTTTAATAATTATTGTGATGCAATCTGCTGCTCATATTGGGATATTAAAGTGTTGACAACAGTTTCCACTTCATTTGAGGCAATTGCAAAGCCCAGGCTTTCAAAGCCGCCGTACTTGAAGTTGTTGATGCCTATTATCTCTCCTTTCTGGCTGATTAAAGGCCCGCCGGAATTGCCTGGGTTGATAGGAACGTCTGTCTGGATGTACTTAAGCCCGTTATCGGCAGTTCTCAGGGCGCTCACTATACCTTCAGTAACGGTAAATGACAGGCCGGCAGGATTGCCTGCAGCTATCACCTTAGTGCCTACTTTTACTTCATCAGAATCGCCGAACTCAAAAGAAGGGAGATTTTTATCAATCTTAAGCACTGCAATGTCGCTTTTAGAGTCATAGCCGGCTATCTGCGCAGTGTACTGCTCGTTTGAGTAAGTTACCGCCTTTATTGTGCTTGCGCCGCTTATGACATGCAGGTTGGTTGCAATATATCCGTTGCTTCTTATAACCGCGCCGCTGCCCTGCCCTGTATTGGTCTTTACACTTACTACGGACTGCAGGACATCATCCACAATGGCTGAGAAATCCGCGCTTTTTATCTGTATGTCCTTAACCTCGGACTTCAGCTGGTCGAGCTTCAAGTTTGCCTGCTTCTCTATCTCATTTATCAGGCCGGACAGTGTATTGAGCTCTTTTTCGTTCCTTTCCTTCATCTGATTCAGGTTTGACCTTACGGAAGAGATGTCAGAAGAAAGGATTTCCTTCGAGGCTGCAATATCACCTTTAAGGCTTTTTTCCGCTGCCTCGATTTTATTGCTCAGCTGCGAATTCAAGCCAGCTATCTGCTGGCTGTAATCCTCGATGATCCTGTTCTGCCTGTAGTTAAAATAGACTGCCACTCCGCCAACAAGCAAAATGACCACTCCAAAATATACAAAAATCTCCTTTAGCTTCCTCTCTTCAATCATTCCTTTACCTCATACTCAGCATCAATATATTCTTTTTGCTTTTGCCGCCCCTGCTTTGGCGGCGTATTATTTTTCTTCCCAAATCCAAACACCCTGAAATTCCTGCCGGTTTTCCTGAACAGCAAAAATGAAAGGAGAATCATCAATAATATTGAGCTGAAAATCAATGCAAAAATCCCAACATAAACAATGATATATGCTTTGGACGCAAATGCAAGCAGCTTCCAGCCTTTTTCGTTGGCGTAAAGATAGATAAAATAGGCAACAATAAGGCTGAATACTGTCCCGAATCCTATGCTGAATGATTTAAATCTCATTATTAGCTTATTTTGCATAATTCTTTATAAAATTAATTGTAAATTAAGAATTGGATTGTTCAAAGTGAAGTTTTAAAGCAGGAGTTGTGTGGGCTTTGTTGAAATTCTCGCTAAACAAGCGAGGCAAGATTTGGAATCTTGCCAAATCGGCGCTCGGGTGGCATCAGGCTCGGCTGTTTATGTTTAGCGTGATAGCCGACATTCCCCGTAAGGGACGTCCCCCTTGTCGGATTTATATACAAAATAGAGGAGCCTCGCAATAATGATGCCCCCTGCATTTTCAACAAAGCCTGCCACATTAAAAAATTTTATAAACAATGCAGGCTTATTCAGCACTATGAGGATTCTGATAACAGGCGGAACAGGGGCGTTGGGAAGCTCATTAAAGAAATACTTCAGGGATGCCGAGTTTCCTTCGAGAAAGGATATGGATATAATTAATCCCATTTCTGTGGAGAGGAAAATTCTAAGCTTCAAGCCCGAAGCCGCCATACATACTGCTGCTTATGTTGATGTTCGCGGCTGTGAGGAAAACAGGGAGAAAGCATGGCTTACGAATGTTGAAGGCACTCAGAATATAGTGAATGCTCTCAAGAAGCTTGACAATAACTGCTACCTCATCCATATTTCAACAGCCTGTATTTTTGCCGGTGAAAATGAAAAATATTATACGGAATATGATGTTCCAAGCCCAAAGAATTTTTATTCCATGACAAAATTAGCTTCTGAAATTGTAGTGAGGCAGTGGCAGAATGCGTGCATTGTAAGGACTAATTTTGCGCCAAAGCAGCAGTGGAAATACCCAAAAGCATTCAGCGACAGGTTCGGAACTTATCTTTTCAGCGATGAAGTGGCAAGAGGCATCCATGATGTCTTTGAGAAAAAGGAAAAAGGCATTGTGCATATCGTTGGAGATAGGAGAATGAGCATGCATGAGCTGGCTGTATTAGCTGGTTCTAAAGATGTGGGAAAAATGACGCTGAAAGATTACCATGGGCCTCCCGTGACCGTTGACATGAGCCTTTCGACTAAAAGGTGGAAGAAGTATCGGATTTCTGCTTGATATCTTTAATCAAAAAAATGAGCCTGTTGCAAACCAAATCTTTTTTAATTAATCTAGTTATTTTATTAAATTATCTTCTTATACTATTTCCTACTTTGTTATAATTGTAACAAAAATAGAGGAAATATTATAAAACCTAGTAGTATTCATTTTACAATGTCAGATATACTTAATACAACAGGGAAAAATGAATTTCTCGAAACAGTGAATAGGGCTGGATATATCCTTGAAGAAAGAGCATATAAAGTTCTTAAGGATTTAGGAGTAACTACTAATCAAACTTATAGGACCGATAAAGGTAGAGTAGAAATTGACTTAATTCTCGGTAATAATAATGTTATATTTGTTATTGAGTGTAAGAAGACGTATTATGATTGGGTTTTTACACATGGCTTGAAAAATGATACTAATTTTTTTCTCACAATGATTGATGAAGGCAAACCTTCGATGACTATTGATAAATCATCAAATTATTCAGGAGACTATAAAATTTCTAAACATCAAATCTCAGTTAAAATAAGCGATGACAAAACCCTAGAAAAATCAAATAATAACAAAGATGTTAGAACTTCCGATACATTTAATAAAAACATATACCAGTTATTAGAGAATTTTGATGTATTTTTAGAACAAACTCCACTACGAGGACGCCGATATATAATTCCAGTAATTGTGACAAATGCTAGATTGTTCTATATGCAATATGGAGAGGAATCAATTAACGATTTTGGAGATTTGTCTAATTTTAAGCTTGAGCCACAAGATAAAATAGTATTTAATTTTCCTTACATTGCTAAATGGCAGGACAATGAACTTGCTAGGGATAGAAATTTTGGTTGTATATCTGAAAAAAGTATATTCATTGTTAATATTAAATCATTAAGGGAATTTATTCAAAGACTTTTTAACTCTTTTAGCCGCACTTAAAAATTATTAGTATTTACTCTAACTTGCCATTAAAATCAACTTGTTAATAACAAAATACCCATTGTTCGTGATTATGGTAGCATATCAAATATGTAGTAAAATGATTGTAATAGCAGTCTTTTTTATTATTGCATAATTTGAGTAAAGAATTTAAACTCGGTCTAGTAAACCGTTGTTTCATGACGGGTAAAAAGCGAGAATATAAAAGAGAACCAAAGAGTACTAAGACTAATAAAATAAATCAAGGCGAAGAAAGGGAAACGATAAACTGGTTTAGAATATTGTTCCTGTTATTATTTGCATTTATACTTTTTATAGGTTATCTAAAATTATCAAACTGGATTTATAACAACCAACTATATCCAATAAATTATAATCCTTTTGTAATATCTACCTATCAGGGTTATGTTAAAGGTAGTTGTTTTTATATGAGCGACCCTGTCGTGAATATTGATTATAAGACTAATACAGTTTCAATTTCCCATTATTTTGAAAAACATGAAGAAAATTGTAATGAAAAAGAACTTGCCAGTTACGGGTATCCTATTTATAGGGTATCAGAATTAAAGAAGTGGAAAATACACAACCCAGAAAACTTGAGTTATAATTATACAGTTAATCTGACTGAAAGAAGTTTGTACTTAAAAATAAATTTAAGTAAAATGGAAAATTATAAATCTTATAGTTTTATGGTAGTTGCCTATATTAATCCAACATTTCATACATATTACAAAATAAGTACTGAAGCGGCAAGTAAAATAGAAAAACTTAATTTCAATTATAATTCTGATTTTTTAAATGGTTATACTTGTGATGAGAATTGCTTTATGATTTATGAAGGTAACATAAAAAAAGATTTTCAGATATTTAAGGGTTTTAGCAAAAGTTGGGATTTGAATAGCCCATTTGTTTATCTTAGGTTTAATCCACAAAGCAACAAATGGCTTTTCTGGTTAAAAATTTTGGATGTTTTTATATTAGCCATATCTGCTGTTGGAGTGTATGATGCTATTATCATGGAGCTCTTTGTAAAACTTCTCGATAGAATTAAAAGATAGTCATTTACTGTTTTTTAATCAATATTTAATATCTTTTTTCCCATTCGACACGAAATAAATTGTATCTCTATAAGATTTTATAAAGATTAGTTTAATTACATAGTTGTATAGTATCAAGACATCTGTCCTAAAAGGGTAGCAAGACATATGTCCGCTTT
>CAYVTQ010000010.1:0-35745 GCA_964454865.1 uncultured Methanosarcinales archaeon | reverse complement strand
TATATACTTAGCCACTATATAAAACTTGTCATGCATCCCACAGAATTATCTATAGATGCGGTATATTGGTGTATTATAAATTTTGTCTATAACTCATCTCCAAACTCAATCACTTCTTTTGACACTTGAGTAATCACTTACAAGTTCTTTGCATAACCTAAATAGGCGAATTAAGGAATTTAGCTTCACGCATGCCAAAAACCGCAAATTTTATATAACAGCCAGCTATTAGTAGCAATTAGGTGATGAAACATGACAACATTAACTGCCGACGTAACAGAAGGAATTAAAGGCATGACGCAGAAGCTGATTCAGACGGGCATGTACAAAAGCCAGTCAGAAGTAGTCAGGGATGCTATCAGGCAGCTTGCCTACAAGTATAAAATTGATGCGGCTCCGTCTATAGATGAAGTTAGAAGAATCTTCAGCAAAGCTGGCAAAAAAACAAAGAAAACCCTCTCTCAGACCATGCGGGAAATCAGGAATGAACAATGAATTATTTAGATACTTCTTCATTTGTCAAATACTACAGATATGAGGAGGATGAGAAGGGGGCGAATGAGATAATTACACTAATAGATGATGCAAAAAAAGGAAAAGTTGCACTGATTTCATCCTTTCTTTTAATTGGTGAGTGTGTCTCAGTTTTCGATAAATGGGTTAGGTGCAAGTTCATCTCACCCGAGGAATTAAACAAGACTATTAAAAAATTTATAATAGATATTCAGGAATTATCGAATAATGGCATGTTAATTCTTGAACCTGTTTCTACATTAACTATTGCTAACTGCCTAGACTTAATCACTAATCACCATCTTTCAATAAATGATTCAATTCATCTTTATGCGGCATTAAGCAATAAAACGCTTATTGGCCAGTTTATCTGTTCTGATGACTTATTGCTAAATGCAGCCAAATCAGAAGGCTTTAAAGTTTTTAACCCCGAAAAAGATTAATAACGCTCCTAATAATGCCAAAAACAACAATTTTCAGAGAAACCCTTGGAGACACGCCTGTAATAAGAGTGTTGGATTTCTTGATAGAAGGCAGAGGCTTGGATTACTCTTTATCAGATATTGCGGAAAACTCAAATATAGGCTGGACGACTTTGCACCGAATATGGGACAAAATGCTGAAATCGGGGATTGTAAGACAAACCAGAGAAATCGGAAGGGCAAAATTGTTTAAGCTGAATGAAGAAAATCCGGCAGTAAAAGATTTAATAAAACTTTACGACACTTTGCTGTATAACCATGCTGAAAAGCATCTTTCTAGAAAGATTGTTGTGAAAGTTTAAAATTAACTAGTCTTTCTACTGCCCCATCATATCATAAAAATTATACAGAATCCTGTCCACTCCTTTTACCAGGTCAAATTCATTCCCCTCGACAGTTATGCAGTTGTTGTCATAAGAAACTCCAAAGGTATCCGATTCTTTGACATACAGCACAATCTCATCTTTAGTGTTTCCGCACGTTACAATAGGCCTCACGCTGCAAGGCTCTGTCTCGTTCCTGTCGCATGCGGCTATCGGAGTCTTCAAAAATGCATTTACCATGTGCGTGTTAAAATCACCGGCAGCCAAAGCAACATGGGCAAAGTCTTTTCCGGTAGGGTCAAAAGTGACATAATACTCTGTTGCGTTATTGAACATTGTTGAATTCAGCCATCCGCTTATCCTGATGCTTTCAAGCTCCCTTGGGCTGTACCTCATTGACAGGTCATAAAGCGTCCTTCCCGAGCGGGACGCAATCTGCGTAAACCAGAAGCCGTCTATATTGATGAAGCTGTAAGCTCCTTTGTAGACATATCCTTTCTCTGGAGGAAGGTCATTTTTTAAATTTGCGATGTGCATCTCCTCAATTGTCTTAGGCTGCTCTTTTCCGAAATAAGCAAATGCCATGACTGAAACAAAAGCAGCTGCCAGTACAACAATTCCAATTATGAGGTATTTGTCAGAAATTTTGGGCGGCTCCGGGTCCGGAATATTTGCAGGGCGGTCTTCCATTTTCTGCGCTTCTTCCATCTGCTCGTCATACTCCTCTTTGGTTATGGAGCCGCTTTCATGGCTTTCCTTGATCAGCTTCAGTTTCTCTTCCTTTCTCATCTTAGATTACACCAAGAATTGAATAAACTATCCTGTCCTTTGCTTTTATCATATCCTGGCCATTGCCTGCTTCAACAATTATGCAGCTCCCTTCCTGTGATATTGCAGTGGAATTTCCGGTCATGAACAGCAGCACCGGCACAATAGGGGTTGCATCATGGCAGCTGATTACAGGAAAATCGTATGTATTATTCGCCAGCAATCCGGAGCGCACAAATATGTTGTAGCTCTGCAGTGTCAGCGTCATCTGGTGCTGAGCAAGTGCAGCAGCTTCTATATTGGTGTCATTTAAATCGCTTGTTACGTCAATCTCCATCTTGTTCTTCAGGCTGCCCAAATCAGCCGTGACATTGAAATTTTCCACTTCCGAAGGGAGGAAGCTGAATGCCGCATAATTGCCGTTTACTTTGGCCATCCACGCCTGATTTTGCCTGTCAAGCCTGAACTTGAGCCCTTTCTGCTTCACTGTTGTGTTGTCAGAAAAGCCGTAAAATGCAAAGCTGAATACCATCCCTACTAGTGTAAACCCCAAAAATGCCAATACAAATATCTTGCTCCACTTATTTTCTTTCCTTTGCATTTCTTTTGGATTAAGATGGGGGATATATAAAAGTTTTTAAATAAGCAAATAAGGAATTTTTAATAACGCATTGCCGTTTATCTTATGTTTAGTTTTAATATTGGCATTGTAAATTTTATTGTATTATTGAGGCTTCCCTGAAAATGCAGTTGCCGCAAAATACGAGGCTCTTAAAATGAAACCTAAAAATGACAAGGGGCGCCCCTTACGGGGAACCAACGGAGTTGGTGCCGAAAATCCAATCAAGGCTGTCTGTTGATTTTTGAGCATGTCAGTCATCACCGTTATTTTGCAGCCGAGCCGACGGCAACCTTGAAAAGATTTTTAGGGAAGCCCTCAGTTTCAGAATAAATTTAAAATGCAACTAAATTCATATTGATATATTCAATAAGCTATGAAAAAAGCCATAATCAAGCTGGAAAATGTATGGAAAACCTATGTAATGGGCGATGTTGAAGTCAACGCCCTGCAGGGCTTGAATCTTGAGGTCAATGAAGGCGAATTCCTTGCCATAATGGGCCCTTCGGGCTCCGGCAAAAGCACAGCAGTCAACATGATAGGCTGCCTTGACGTCCCCACAAAAGGAAGGATTATTCTCGACAGCCACGACATTTCCAAGCTGACAGAATCCGAGCTTGCGCAGATAAGGGGCAGAAAAATCGGATTTATATTCCAGCAGTTCAACTTGATACCGACTCTGACTGCAATGGAAAACGTGATGCTGCCTATGATCTTCCAGGGAACTGAAGAGGAAAAGAGGGTTGCAGCTGCCATAAATCTTTTGGAATTGGTGGAGCTAGGCGAGAGAATGCACCACAAGCCCACGGAGCTTTCAGGAGGCCAGCAGCAGCGCGTTGCAATAGCAAGGGCCTTGTCGAACAATCCTGAAGTAATAATAGCAGACGAGCCGACCGGCAACTTGGACAGCAAGACAGGCGCTATTGTCATTGATTTTCTTAAAAAGCTCCACAAGAAGGAAAACAAGACTATTGTTATGGTCACTCACGACCAAAATCTGTCAAAGCATGCCGAAAGGACAGAGTTTTTGAAAGACGGCAGAATAGTTAAATCTTTAAATACTAAATAACCAAAAAAAGGAGAGTAAAAATGAAAAAAGCAGTGCCTTTCATTATTTTTTTAATTATTATTGGCATAGCTTCAGCAGCAGTCAATACCCAGTACTTCGGAAAATCCCCGAATCTTCTTGTCTCGATTTCAAGGCAGGAGCCTGATCCTGTTGAGCCGGGCAAGGAGATTGAAGTCTCTTTCAAGATTGACAATAACGGCACCACCGCAAACAATATTGTTTTTGAAATTCTCCCGGAATACCCGTTTTCTTTGCTGGAAGGGGAATCCCAGGCAAGGAGCCTCGGCACCATTGGCACATCACAATCTTCAAAGCAGGCTGTGATTGAAAGATTCAGGCTGAAAGTCGCCCAGGACGCAGGCGACGGATACCACAAAATCAAGATAAGGTACAAAGACAGCAATTACAACACATGGACTGCTTTGGAAAATTTCAGGATAAAAGTCCAGACTTCAGACGCATTGCTTGGAGTTGACAGATTCTTCTCAGTGCCTGCTGTAACTGCCCCGGGCGACAAGGCAAAGCTCTCAATTGACCTGAAGAATTACGCATCATCCTCATTGAAAAACATAAAAGTCTCATTGGACCTGACAGAAGCAGAGGAAGGCAGCATGCCATTTGCGCCAATAGGCTCGTCAAATGAAAAAGTCTTCAATTATCTCGAATCAAATTCCGTGCTTCCTGTCTCATTCGACCTTCTTGTAGATTCAGGTGCAGTCTCAAAAGCATACAAGATTACCCTAAAATTCGGCTACTCAGACTATCTCAACAAAAACTACTCCAAATCAAGCTTCGTTACTTTGATTGTGGGAGACAAGCCTGATTTAGGCATAACTTTAGAGAGGACTGAAGTCTACACTCCTGAAACTCCCGGAAACGTTGTACTGAGGCTTGTCAACAAGGGCAATCCAGACATAAAGTTCCTGAATGTAAAAGTGCTCCAGAGCGAAAATGTAAAAGTGATAGGCGCTGACGAATCATACATAGGAAAGCTTGACAGCGACGACTTTTCAACTGCGGAATTCAAGCTGTTTTTAAAAGGGGAAAACTCAATCAGGATTCCTGTTCAGGTCTCCTACAAGGACACCAACAACAATGATTACAGGGAAAACCGCGAAGTTGAGCTGAAGCTGTATTCCAATGGCGAGGCAAAAGCGCTTGGAGTTAAAAGCGGCAACGGCTATACATGGATCATAATTTTACTGATAATTATCGGAGTCGGCTATTACTATTACAGAAAGCGGAATAAAAATAACAAGAAATAATTCTTTTTATCCTGGTAAATTAAAATGTTTAAGGATTACTTCAGTTTTGCTTTAGGCACAATCAGCCACCGGAAAACAAGGTCATGGCTTACGATGATAGGCATATTCATAGGAATAGCAGCCGTCGTCGCATTGATTTCTCTCGGCCAGGGCTTCAAGCAGGCGATAAACAGGGAGTTTGAGAAATTAGGAACTGATAAATTATTCATACTGCCTAAAAGCGGTTTTGGCTCAGCTGGAATATCAAATGCGGCTATAGAATTGACTAAAGAAGATGTAAAAGTTGTAAAGAAAGTTAGTGGTGTGGAAAATGCCAATGGTGTTGTGTTCGCAAATTCAAAAGTAGAGTTTGGAAATAATGTAGGGTTTTTCCTAATGCACAGCTTTCCAAAAGGAAGAGAAAAAGAGCTTGAAGCTGAAGTTCATGGGCTTAAGATAAGGGAGGGAAGGGATTTAAGGGATAATGATAAATTCAGCGTATTGATCGGTATAGATTTCATTGAAAAGGAGCTGCTTGGAAAAAATTTAAAATTAAGGGATAAATTAAAAATTAATAACAAGGAATTTGTCATTATAGGAATTCTTGAAAAGATGGGTGACCCTGTAAGTGATAAAACAATATTCATGCCCGAAGAAACTTTAAGGGAATTATTTAGCGAGCCGGACAAAGTTAATAGTATAAATGTCAAAGTGGCTAATGTTGAAAATATCCATACCATTGTAGAGAAGATAAAAAGTGACTTGAGAAGGTTCAGGAATGTGAAGAAAGATGAGGAAGATTTCGACATTCAGACCCCGGAAAACCTGCTTGGCTCCTTCAGCGATATCATCAATATTGTGCAGTCGGTTTTGATAGGCATAGCTGCAATCTCTCTGCTCGTCGGTGGAGTAGGCATTGCCAATACAATGTACACTGCTGTTGTGGAGCGGACAAAAGAGATAGGCATAATGAAGTCTGTAGGCGCTCAAAATAAGGACATCCTGCAGATATTCATTATAGAAAGCGGCTTGCTCGGAGCAATTGGCGGCTTAATTGGAATTGTAGCAGGTTTTGCCCTAAGCAAAAGCGTTGAAATTGTGGCAAAGAATTTTCTCGGCACAAACTTAATAGAGGCATATTTTTCCTACTACCTCTTCTTTGGGGCTCTATTGTTTTCATTTGTGATTGGGGCAGTATTTGGAGTATTGCCCGCAAAGCAGGCAGCTTCATTGCATCCTGTTGACGCATTGCGCTCAAAATAATAAAATGATAAAAGATTATATAAAAGTCGGAATTGGAAACTTAATGCAGAGGAAAATGCGTTCATGGCTTACAATGGTCGGCATATTCATAGGAATAGCAGCAGTAGTGAGCCTTATTTCGCTGGGCCAGGGAATGAAGGAGGCTATAGGCAACGTTTTTCTTAACATAGGCTCCGACAAGATAATTATTCAAGCAAAATCAGGCCTGGAGTTTTCAGGCCCTCCGGGAAGCAGCGCAGCCTCAAACCTTACAACCCATGATGCTGATGTTGTAAAAAGGGTTAACGGAGTTGACAAAGTTGGCGCGAGATTAATAAGGTCTGCAAAGCTCGAGTTCAACAATGAAGTGAAATTTTATTTTGTTGCTTCCATGCCGGACGATGATGATGGAAGAAAGATAGTAACAGAAGCCAATAACTATAAAGTTGAAGCAGGAAGGCTGCTCAAGAAGGGGGACAAATTCAAGGCTTTTATAGGAAACAGCGTAGCTGACAAAGGCTTGTTTAAAAAGAAGATAGAGCTTGGCAACAAAATAAAAATAAGCAATATTGATTTTGAAGTTGTTGGAATTCTCAAAAAATCTGGAAATCCGCAGCAGGACAGGGTAATTATAATTCCAGAAGACATTTTAAGGGAAGTGCTTGAGATTGGCAAGGAAAAAGTGGATGTCATTGCTGTAAAGGTGCAGAGGGGAGTTGATGTCAATAATGTCGCCAATGACATTGAAAAAGCAATGCGCCGCGACAGGGACTTGGATTTGGGAAAAGAGGACTTTGAAGTCCAGACCCCTCAGCAGATTCTTGACACCTTAAACAACATCCTCACAATAGTCGAAATTGTGTTGATCGGCATAGCTTCAATCTCCCTGCTAGTCGGCGGCATAGGCATAGCAAACACGATGTATACAGCAGTTCTTGAAAGGACAAAGGAAATAGGTGTCATGAAATCAATAGGCGCCCGGAACAAGGACATTTTGATAATCTTTTTGATTGAATCCGGTTTGCTGGGATTAGTCGGCGGGGCAATAGGAGTCGGAATGGGCATGGGGCTGAGCAAATCAGTTGAAATAGCCGCAACCCAATTTCTTGGCACAAGCCTCATAAAGGCGTTTTTCCCGTGGTACTTAGTACTTGGAGCATTGGCATTTTCGTTTTTAATAGGCGCAATATCCGGATTGCTGCCGGCAAAGCAGGCTGCGTCATTGAAGCCGGTGGATGCTTTGCGTTACGAGTAGCGCAAAGCTAGGAACGAAGTGACTATGCACTGAGGTATGAGTAATCTATGGAAACAGCAGTTGAAATATGATATATGAGAAATTATTGGGCTTCCCAGATGATTATGTTTTGATAATCCTTCTTAGTGCTGTTATCATCTAATCTCCTTCATAAGCTTGTCCGTTTTAAAAGTGCCTATATATCCTATCCATTTTTCAAAGGGTATTTTTTGTTTTTTAGTTAATAATTGCATAGTAATTCCTTATTAACAATCAATATGTTGCTATTTAAAAATTCATTGTTTATAGATTCGAGGCAAAATTTTAATGGCAGTAAAAATTTTGCCGAGTGTATCTTGGTCGCGAAGCGGCGGAATGAATTATATAAACTTCAGAAAGATAAATAACTGCCCTTAAAATTTATTAATACAATTTCATAACCTTCCTCAATCCCATGCTGAAAACGAGCGAGAAAATGATGTAAGTACCAAGCCATCCTATCCAGTCTTTGTATCCTATAGGCATAACAATAAGTTTCTTCAAATCCACTTTTATCTCCTTTATTTTGCCGTCCTTGATTTTCTTGTCAGGGTTGTAATACTTATTGTCATCAATCAAGACATTCACACTCTGCTTCTCTCCGGCATGCTCAAACTCCAGCAGATGCTCTCCTTTTTCTCCCCTTAAAATCCAGCTCACTTTGCCGTCCTTGATATCTTTCTTTTCGCTTCCCGAAACCTTGATCTGGCTCGGCGCGGCGATTTTTATTTCTCCAGATGCCCCTTCCGCAAAAAAGGCGCTCACTGCAAAGTCCTGATTGGGCTTTATCGGCTCGTACAGGAAATTTGAATTCATCCACCCGAAGATAAGGAATATAGGAATAAATGTTATCAATGTTGACTTAAGCGAGCTTGTCATGTACTTCATGTTGGTTTCCATCATCTTCTTCTGGACTTTCATGGATTCTTCAGGCTTGCTCCTAAGTTCTTTCATCTCTTTCTGGAGCTCTTTTATCTCATCCTTAAGCTGCTTCATAAGGTTCTGGTCAGTGGTGTATTTGTAGATTAAAGTCACGATTAAAGAAATCAGGAATGACAGCAGGACAATCGCCCAGAAATCCGGCAGCGCCAATAACGGGCCAAAAATCATGTCAAAAAAGCTGTTGATTCCCATTTCAAAAAAATTTATTTGATGATATTTAAATGTTATTGATTTTTTAATTAAGAAAAAAGCAAATATAATGGCGGAACTAAATAATTAGGCAATAATTCTTCCGCCATTATATCAGGAGGACACAAAGTTTTTTAATCTCATGAAAATCCATGATTTTCAGGACACCGAAAATCTTTGATTTTCGCGTGAATTATTTGTGTCCGAGATTATAAAAACCCGCCAAAAAGAATTCAAGTTGCATTAAGCTCCTCCCATAAGCTTTCTCATCATGGGATTCATGTCCATCATGTGCTGCCTTGCGATGTCCTCATATAATTTATAGACAATCATTACAGTAAGCAATATTCCTGTTCCGCTTCCCAGTGCCCCGGTTAAATCGGCAAAAGCGGCTAAAAATCCGACGGTTATAGCCCCCATGACTGTCAGCGGCCATATATACCTGTTCAGCAGCCTCTCGAGCACTCTTTGGTCCTTCCTGAATCCCGGTATCTGCAGCCCTGAAGCAAGCATCTGCTCTGCCTGGCTCCTTGCATCCATGCCCGCTGTCTGGACCCAGAAAATGCTGAACACCACGCTGCCTGCAATAAAGAACAATATGTAAGTTAAAGCCTGCAGGTAAGCCGAGCCGCCTATAAACATAGTTCCCTGCTGTATGACGTCCCTCACCAAATTCGGCGCCTGCAGCCAGTAGATCAATCCGGATGTCGGAGCCCCTGTAGATTCGCTGAAAGTCCCTAAGATTGGGAAGCTTGTATTGGCCATAAGCCTTCCGAGCAGTTGGAAATTCGCAATCAGCGCGCTGACCAATATTACAGGTATATTCGATGTGTAGATGAAGCTTAACGGCCATCTTATGCCGTGTCCCCTCACCATTCCGAATGATAATGGAATCTCAACTTTCATCGCCTGCGCATAAACAGCAATGACAAACACAAGCACGGTGAAAATAAGGATAGACGCCATTATTGCTGCAGTCGTGGGGTCTCTTGCAATCAGGCTTTGGACCAATGCAGGAAGCGCTCCGGCTGAATATGTGACTCCTGCCAGCCCCGAAGGGCCGGGCAGCCAGTTAAATGCCTGTATGAAAATGCTTTTGCTAACGCCTGCTGCTATGAACAGCGAGATTCCTGAGCCGAATCCCCACTTGCTTACTACCTCGTCAAACAGCAAAATCAAAAATCCGCCAAGGCAGAGCTGGAAAATCAGTATAATCTGGAGCTGGAAATAAAATGAGGTTCCTGCAAACTGCTCCAATGGGGCAAGCCCTCCCATAAAGACATAAAGCGCGGATTCAAGGATGATAAATACGATGGCCAAAAGCTTCTGGACTCCCTGAAAATTCTTCTTTCCTTCCGGGGTCTTCAGGTCAAATTTCACCAGTCCCGAGCCGTTCAAAAGCTGCAATACTATTGATGATGTGACAATGGGGCCTATTCCCAGCGATATTAATGAGCCGAATTCAGCGCCTAATATTATGGAGAATGTCTCGAATCTCTGCAGCGCATTGACGCCCAGCCCAAACAGGGGCATAAGCCCGAGAATAAAAAACAGCACAAGCACTATAAGGGTCCACTTTAATTTTTCCTTGAATGAAAGGAATTTTTGTGTAGGCCCCTGAACCTCAGGAAGGTTTTGTATTAACGCTTGCCAGATTGACATTTTTTATTGGTTATTTTCCCCTTTTTCGGCAGCCGCCCCGACAACCTCTCCGCCTGCTGCCTTTACCTTCTCAATAGCATTTGGAGACGCATAGGGAGCCTTTATTTTTAATTTTATCGAAACGTCGCCTTTGCTCAAAAGCTTGTTGTACCCTAATTTTTCGATGTCAAGAACATAAGCTCCCTGCTCTTTTGCTGCCAGCCCGCTTCCGGCCCACTTCTCTATTTTCTGGCCAATGCTTCTCAAATTAATGGTCTTGATATTTATCTTCGGAGTCTTGCTTATAAATCCTCTCTTGCCAAAATACTCTTCTTTCCAAATGCTCGGCTTTCTCTGGTCAGCCCTTTTTCCCGTGCCGGCCATTCCAAATCCTCCCCTGTTGCCCGATCCTCTCCTTTTCTTTTTCGAGCCGCAGCCGTGCGTGTGGCTTCCGCGCTGCCTTGAGTTCTTCTTTCTTTTGTTGATTGTCATCCTAGATCATCCTTTTAATCAATTCATTTATTTTTTCTCCCCTGTACCCTACAGCCCCGCCGTTTTTGAAGGGAAATTTTACGCCCTTCCTTCCATAGCCTTTTCTGGGGGAATTAAGCCTGAAATACCTTGCCTCCTTTTCTTTATCCGGATTTTTGCCCCTTTTTGAGGCAAGCAGGGCATATGTTTCGTCATCGATATCTCCCCACGTCACAAGGTCTTTTACTTTCTTAAGCATGCCTTCATAGTTGGGGTTATTGGGAACAACAGAGCAGCAATTTCTCTTGTGCAGCTTTAATGTCTGCAGCGCATACTCTACCTTGTCCTGAACCCTGCATTCTCCCTTGACCCTTATAACAGCAATATTGCCCGCCATTTTACTTGCTTCTTCCCTCGATTATTCCAAGAGACTCTGTATCTCTGGGATTCACTTTGACTTCCATCAGGCTTTTTAAAGCACTGAAGCACGCATAAAATAAGTTGACTTTTGCGCTTGTCTGCCCGTCCGCTTTTGCCCATACATCCTTTATGCCTGCCAGCTTCAGTATCTTGCCGCACTCTTTTTCTATTCTTAATCCTGTTCCTTTCGGGGCAGGACGCATCTTCATTATAACAGAGCCCACTTTTCCTTCAACTGCAAACGGGATTGTGTGTGGCTCTTTGCAGCCGCATCTCCAGTCCCCGCACCCTCTTCTTACTTTTATGACATTGAGCTTTGCATTCCTTATTGATTTTTCCCTTGCAGGGACAGTCTCTTTTGACTTTCCGTAGCCTATTCCGACATACCCGTCTTCATTTCCGACAACTGCAATAGTGGCAAATTTCGGCTTGTTGCCTTCCTGCGTTTTCTTTTGCGTCTGCCTGAATACCCTTTTCTGCCCTCCTCCGAATTTTCCCTTGCTTTGCCCCACCATCAGCAGGTCAGTAGTCAAATTCGGGATAAGCACGTCAACCATCTCGGGCTCGAGTATTCTTGCGTTATTGTCAAGAATATCGTCAATATTTTTTACAAACCCCTCTTTTACTTTTTTGCCCAGTGAAGTTCTCGGCTTCCATTCATTCTTGTCAGCAGGCTTGTTTTCTGCTGCAACGGCAGGCTCCTCAGCAGGAGGGGCTTCTTCCGCAATTTTTTCTTCTGTTTCCATTTTATCACTTCAATTTGCTTTTTATTTCTTCAAAATGCTTTGGCAGGTTCAGTGGATCAATATTATTTTTTAAATATCCTCCGAACTGCCTTTCAAATCTCTCTTTGTCTTTCTTGATGATTTCAGCGTACTTTGCAATATGTGTCCCGTTAATCCTGTCTTTTGCAGGCAGGATATTCTCGCCATGGGGCACCTTTATTCCCGAATCGACAATTCCGGCGACAGCAGCGTATATCCTTGAGCCTTTTACAGAGCTGCCCAGTCCGATGTCAAGCACAGCCTCTCCAATCTTTTTCTCCTTTGCCTTTTTGCCGAGTAAAAATCCGGTAAGGTATGCGCTTGGCACATTTCCCTTGTCAGCTTTCCACCCGTATTTTTCCAATGCCCTTGAATTGGCGCTCGCTATGACCCTGTCGCCCTTTTCATTAAACTCGACAATTGCGGCATTTATTCCCCTTATGGATTTTCTTATAACCAGCCTTGGCTTCTCAGATCTAATCAAAGCTATCCTTTTCTTGTAATTGGTCATTCCTCTTGTCTTCCTTTTGAATGGAAGCGACTGGATAATCTTCTTCTTCATTTTGATCATTGCTTTGCAAGCTTTCTTTCCTGTATATATAATTTTAAGTGCCTTATGCTCCTGAAAAATCCTCCCTTGCTCTTCCTGTAAAGGTCATGGTAAGATTCATTGCTCAGCATATTGCCTGACTTTAAGCGGCCAAGCAGCTCTCTCTGCAGCCTTATCCTGCTGATCCATGCCCGTTTAGGCTCTGTCCTTGCTGTGCTTGCCCCTTTTCTTGAGCCGTGCCCTTTCCTCCTTCCTTTTGTTTTCTGCCTGTGGATTTTTCTCGCGTGAAATCTTGATATTCCTTTAGCCTGCTCTTTTCTTATTACTCCATGGGCTATCAGCGTCCTGATGTCCGCTTTTGTTATTGCTTCCTTTATATCTTCCAGTTTTGTTTCATCAAATTTCACTTTTTTCGGTGAGCATTTGAAAATCTGCGCGGCCAGCCTTTTTTGGGTCCTCATCTTACACCTTCTTAGTCAATACTTTATCTTTCTCTTTCTTGTCTTCTTTCTTTTTGTCATCTTGAGATGGCGCTTCAGGCTTTTGTTCATTGCGCTTATCCTGCTTTGCTTCTTTTTTTGCCTCTTTCTTGTCTTCTTTTTTTGCTTCTTTTGGCTTTTTCTTTTTTGCGTCAACGAACTCGCCAAACTTCTTCATAAAATCATCAGCGTCAGCATTCAAGATTTTTATTTTTTTTTCACCCGCTTTTTTTATTATTTCTGCCTTTTTTTTTATTCCCACTCTTCCTGATATTACAATGCCGTACTCTTCAGATTGTGGAATCTGGCTTTCATTTTCAACAAATACGGGCACCAGTCCTGAGGCATGCATCCCTTTTGCTTTCGCCGGCGAGCCGTACCCCGGGGAGGGCATCTTTCTTTTTCCCCTCCTGTGGTGCCTCATCTTTGAATGGATTCCTTTCGGCTTTCTCCAGGTGGTGTTATTCCTGACCCTTATCCTTATATTAGTGTCCTGCCTGATGAATTTGGGCTTTCTGCTTTTGATTTTGTTTCTCAGTTCCACTATGCTTTTGGCTTCATCCATCTTTCTATCTTATCTCCTTGCCGTCTTTGTTTGTTATATAGATTCCATCCTGAAAAACCCGTGTGTCAAAGCCGGGCCTCCTTGTAAGCTGCTCTATATCAGCAGCAGTCTGGCCTGCTGCTTCCTTGTCAGCGCTCTCGACATGAATATGCTCCCCGTCAATGCTGACTTTTGCGTTTTTGCTGAATTCAAGCGCCCTCGGCACTTTTTCCCCCAAAAAATTCTTCACGGTAAGCTTGTTTCCCGCTACTGAAACATTCATCGGGAAATGCCCTGAGCATATCTTCAGAGTATACATGTGCCCTTCAGCAGCGCCCTTTGCCATGTTTTTTATGTGAGCCTCAAGGGAGCCGATTATTTTCTTATCCCTTTGGTCGCTTTTTTTTGCCTCAAGCTTTATGCTGGAATTGTCCGCGCTTACTTTTATGTTTCTGTGCATGCTCCTCTCTATCTCTCCTTTCGGCCCCTTTATATTCAGGATGCCGTTTTCCAGTTTTGCCGTTATTCCGTTTTGCAGGGCAATCTCTCTCGCAAATTTCTTGGTTTTCTTCTCCATATTAGTAGCAATAAGCCAGAAGTTTCCCTCCTAAATTCTTCTTTTTGGCTTCAATGTGGGTCATTATTCCGTTATGGGTTGACACGATTATTATTCCCATGTCCTTTGCAGGCAGAAACTGCCTTTCAAATCTCTCAAAATCCTTGAGCTTCGCGTTAAATCTGGGTTTTATAACTCCGCATTTGTTTATCATGCCTGTGAGCTTTAGATTGATGTGGTTTCCCCTTCCATCCTCTACTTCAGCGAATTCCGTCAGGTACCCTTTGTCTTTCATTATGGCCAGCACGCTCTTTAGCAGCTTCGAGCTCGGCCTGACTGAGCATTCTACCCTTCCGATTTTCTCGTTGTTCAGCATCAGAGACAACGCGTTTGCCAAAATATCATTTTCTGCCATTTTGATCAGCTGAATTTCTTGAATCCTATATTTACCGCAACTTCCCTGAAGCAGGTCCTGCACATGTTTATCCCATATTTCCCTATATGCGCTCCGGGCCTTCCGCATCTCCTGCATTTCTTTGTGCTTATGCCGTATTTCCTGGGCTTCGGGGAATTATGCTTAAGGTATTTCTTCATCTTGACGGGCTTTGCCTTAAGCTGCTTGAACGCCTTTCTGAAATCGCTGTAAGTCATTTTTATTCCTCACCAACTTTAACCTTGAATTTGTTTTTCATAAAATCGATTGCCTCTTCCTTTGTTATCTTGTGCCTCTGCGGAATTTTCCTCTGCATGATCTTCCTTCTTTTTATCCTGAATCCCTGCCTTTCCAGAGTGATGCACACTTCCAGCCCCATTATCCCTATCTTAGGATCATACTTCAGGCCCGGAATGTCTATATATTCATGTATTCCGAATGCAATATTCCCATTTTGGTCGAATTGTGACAATGAAATGTTATAATCTTTCGCATCCAGCAGCCTTGGAAGCAGCTCAAATGCCTTTTTCTTTCTCAAAGTTATCTTGCATCCTATCGGCAGGCCGGGCCTCAGGCCCCATTCCTGGATTCTTTTTTTCGTCACGGTCTTTATCGGCTTATGCCCGGAGATATAGCTAAGCAGCTCTACCCCCCTATCCAGTTTTGTCTGGTCTTTGCCGGCTCCGATGTTAAGGGTCACTTTCTCTATCCTTATCTCTTTCATTGGATTCATCTTATTCTTTCATGCCGATTGCAGGCTTGTCCTCTCCAATCACAAAGGCATGCTTCTTTGAAGTTTCTATTGCCTTTTCCTGCTTGTTTTTGTATGTTATTTTATCTCCGATAATGCCCTGCACAAATCCCGTCTCTCCGATGTGCTTCCCTCCTGTAAGGAAAACCAAGGCTCCCTTTGCCAGCTTTATGTGCTTCTTCACGGAATTGCCGGGCAATGATATAATCAATGTGTCTCCTGTCTTGAAAGAGTCCTTGTCTGCAATTATGTTCCTGCCGTCTGAAAGGTTTATCTGTATTTTTCCTTTTTCCAGGACAGTTTTTTTTATGATTTTTGACGGCTTCATGCCTGCATCTTCCTTGCTTGTCTTTATCACGCCTATCTTGCCGTTTTCATTAAGCATGATTCTATAGTGCGCCCCGGCATCCTCAATTGAGATGGTGTCGAAAAGCCCTGTAAGGTGCTTGGGCTCTTTCACTCTTTTGCCGTTCACAAGCACATTTCTCATGTTCAGCAGCTTCTTTGTCTCTTTTGAAGTTGCAGCATAATTAAGCATATCTTTCAGTATTGTATTCAGCGAAATTCCTAATTCGAGCTTGTGCGCTCCCGGATAGGGCCTGGTGACAAACGTGTTTTTGCTCCTGTTTATCCCCCATGTTTTTGGCGCCGCCAAGCTTTTCATATGGCTTTTCATTTTTTCCTCTCAATCATTTTTTGCCTGTACTTGTCTTCAAGATTCAGCTCTTTTATCATAAGATTTGAAGGGTCAATAGGAACTCTTACTTTCGTGCCGTCTTTCTTTGTCTTTTCAATCCCTTCTACATGCACTTTTGACTTTTTCAAAAGCACAGCCTCTATTTTTCCTTCTTTTTTCGTGAACTCTCCCCTCATAACAGCAACTCTGTCCCCCTTTCTTAGCCCGGCGCTTCTTTTTCCGTATTTTTTTCTCAGCTCTTTGGACAGGTGCGCCCTTGCAAGCTTATGCTTTGAGTGCAAAGGGGCATTGAATCTGTACTTCCTCTGCTTCTTTGGCTTCTTGCTTGCCTTCCAGCTCGGCGAAAATTTTTTTGACTCTTTTGACATTATGGCACCTTGTTTACACAACTATGCTGGCCAGCTTTGCTATCTGCGGCCATCTCTCTGTTACCTCTTTTGCAATGGGCCCTTTCAGCATCGTTCCTTTTGGATTTCCCTTGTCATCTTTCAGGACAACTGCCGAATTGTCCTCAAATTTTATCCTCATACCATCGGGCCTTCTGTACTCTTTTTTCTGCCTGACTATGACTGCAAATACAACCTGTTTTCTCATATCCGGCCTCCCTCTCACGACAGATGCCATTATCAGGTCTCCGACTCCGCAGCTTGCAAACCTCCCTTTCACAGTTTTAAGGCCTACAACGGTGAAAACTTTGATGAGCTTGGCCCCTGAGTTGTCGCAGGTCTCTACTCTGCTTCCGACAGGTATTGCCCTTGTTATATTTGCTCTTACAGGCTGCATTTAATCCACCTTTTTCTCGCTTTCTTCCTCAGGCTTTTCATATGCCCTTGTTTTTGACTCTTCCAATGCCTGCCTTCTCTCCTTGAAGCCCTTCTGCATTCCGTATTTCTCTATTATGACAAAATTTTTTGTCTTGCTTAAAGGCCTGCATTCTGCGATTCTCACAACATCGCCGTCGCCTGCATTTATGCAGGAGGGGTTATGGGCGCTTAATCTTCTTGTCTTTTTCTCGTACCTCGAGTATTTCTTAACGGACCTTGTGTAGTCCGATTCAATGACCGCCGTCTTCCTCATCTTTGTAGATACAACTACCCCGTCAAATTCCCTTCCTCTCACGCTTAAGGCGCCGTGAAAAGGGCAATTGCTGTCGCTGCACGCCTTCTCCGGCTTTGCCGCATTCAATCCAATATTTTTGATTTCCATTTTCTTGGTAATTTCATTTTTACCCGGTCTTCAGGCCTCAATGCAATGATATTGCCTTCAATCCGGGCCCTGAATTCAGGAAATTTGAATATGAACTCATTGTTTTTCTTTGCAACTTTCTTTCTTTTTGTATCCTGCTTCACCACAAAAATGTTTTTTGTCTCATCAATTATAGTGCCTTTAATGCCTCCGACTTCGACTTCTATGCCTATCAGTTCGCCTCTCAGTTTCTTTTCGATCGACATGTTTATTTTACTTGTACCGCGTCTGGCGAAAAGCCGTATTTTAGCAGTATTTCCTTGACTTTCTGCCTGTGGTCACCCTGCAATTCTATCTGCTTGTTCTTTATCGTGCCGCCGCATGCAAGCGAGCTTTTTAACGTCTTTGCAAGGTCCTTGATGTTTATCTCTTTCTCGTCAATGCCTTTAACGATGGTGTAATACTTGTTGAATTTTTTCCTCTCAAGGAAAACTTCTATTTTCTGGCTTTCTTTGGCTATTGTCTCGCAAACACACAGCTCTTTTACCAATCCGCAGGTTTGGCATACCAAACTCATGCTTGTTGCTTCCCTCCTTTGCTTTCAGCTTTTTTTTGGTTTAACAGCGTGATGATTCTTGCAATTGTTCTCTTCATATGGCTTATTTTGCCTGGGCTTTTTGGCGTTGCGACGCTTGCCTGGGCTTTTACTTTCATCAGTTCCTTCTTCAATTCCACAAGCCTGCCTTCAAGCTCGCTTCCAGGCAGCGATCTAATCTCCTTGACCCTCATTTTTCTTCTTCCTTGACCTCTTCTTGGTTTCTTTTTTCTCTTCTTGACCGCCTTTCGCTTCTTCTGCAGGCTTAGCCTCTTCTTCTTTTTGGCTTGCTGCCTTTTCCGCTTTTTCTTCTTTATCAATTATTGAAATGTCATCCGGCAATTTCAAGTCAGGAGGCATTATGCTCACCTTGACTCCTATAACTCCAGTTTTCAGTTGCGCCTGCAAATTGGCTTTTCTTACTCCCTCAATTGCAATCTCCCCGCATTTTTTTAAGTACCCCTGGTAAAATCTCCAAGACTTTGCCCTGTCGCTTGGGACTTTTCCGCTTATTATTATCTCGATGCCAAGGGCCCCCGAATTCATGACATCCGACATGACCTTGTGCCCTATTGCCTTGAATTTCTCAAGCCCGAACCTTTCCAGGGAATCAACAATCCTTTCCGCAACGATCTTTGCATCCAAATTAGGATTTTCAATTTCACTTATCTCTATCTGGGGGTTTTCAAGCTGGAATCTCTTTTTCAGGTTTTTTGTGAGGAGCTTGATATTCTGCCCTTTTCTTCCGACTACCAGTCCCGGCCTTGAAGTGTAGATGATAATCTTCTCCCCTAAAGGAGTCTTTACCATTTTTGTATGGCTCAGTCCGACATTGTCCAGGCTGTCTGATAAATACTCTTCAATCTCATATTCCTTTATTTTCTGCGCGACAAATTTTCTTTCTATCATCTCATTTCTCCTCGACAACCACTTCTATGTCCGTCCTCTTCATGGTTCTCCTTCTTTTTCTTCCATAGCGCCATGCCTTTGCAGCCTTCTTGGCGCATAAGTGGCTTATGATCAGGTTATTTACATTCAGCCCCTTGAACTGGGCATTTGCTTCCACATCCTCAAGCAGCTTCAGCAATTCCGTTGATGTTTTTATGGGATAGCTTCCGGGCCCTATTTTCTTCTTGTGCCCAAGATCTGAATTAAATCTTCTGAATGGTATAGCCTGCTTTTTCTCCATGGCTCTTGCAAGTATCTTCTTGGCTTCCTGGAGGCTCTTGTTCCTGATGAAATTGCACACTTCTATGCTCTGCTTGAAAGAGACAGGCATGCCTCTGCCAAAAGATTTTGCCATATTTTTCTGCTCGTAGCTTTTAAACGCGTAATTCGCCATTTACTTCACCGACAGGCTTGCGCTTGATCTTGTAGCTCCGATTCCCGGGGCGCTGTGCGCAACCCTTTTTCTTGTCAATACAAACTCCCCCAGATAGTGCCCTATCATGTCTTCCTGCACGGCAACAGGCTCAAATGTTCTGCCGTTATGGACTTTGATTGTAATGCCGACCATCTCCGGAAGTATTATCATGTCTCTTGAGTGAGTTTCAATATTTCTCTCATTTCCCCTTATCTTCTCAAGCAGGATCTTGTTCTGCTCTGTAAATCCTCTCTTTATCTTCCTCCTGTGCCTTGACGGAAGCAGTGCTGCAAGCTCTGTTATGCTTAACTTCTTCAGCTCTTCCATGCTTTTGCCTTTGTATGTGAATTCCTTCTTTGCCATTACCTTTTCCTCCTTCCGGTTCTCTTAGGGGCTATTTTTCCGACTTTCCTTCCAGGAGGAGAGCTTCTTGAGGATTGCGTCGGTATTCCTTTTGCATGGGAGCTTCTGCCCCCGAACGGATGCGACAGTGAATTCATGGACGTTCCAGAAACCTGGGGCCACACTTTATTCTTTGCAATCATTGCAAAATATCTTTTTCCTGCTTTCAGGAATGGCTTTTCAGTCCTTCCTCCGCCGCTTATGATCCCTATGGTCGCCCTGCAGTCGGGGTTGAACATTCTTTTCTTGCTTGAAGGAAGCTCTATGACTATCCCCTCGTCAGTTTTGGTTACTATTTTTGCGCATAATCCCGAGCTTCTGACGAATTTTCCGCCATCTCCCGGATTTGATTCTATATTATATATTGAAGTGCCTTCAGGAATGTCCTTCAGGCGTAATATCGAGCCGGTCTTAATATCCACTGCATTGCCCATTTCAAGGCCGTCCCCAACCTTGACGCCTTCAGGAGCAGGAAGCAATGCCTCAACGCCATCGTCATATCTTATTTCTATAAGCGGGGCGCTATGCCCGGATGAATGGACAATATCCAATATTTTTGCATTTTCATTTTGGTCTAGCCTTCCATAGCCTATTTTCCCTTTGTAATTAAAGCTTGGAGCCCTGTATCTTGGGCCTCCTTTCCCCCTCTTCTGCTGTATTAGGTTTTTTCCCATCTTGCCCTCTTACATAAATCCTAGCTGCGTTGCAATATCAATGGCCCTGGTCTCCTGCGTAAATTTAACATAAGCCCTTTTCTGCCCCCTTGTTACCAATGTTTTGACATCTTCTACTTTAGCCTTGAACATCTCCTCGACAGCCTTCTTTACATCATTCTTGTCAGATTTCCTGTTTACAACAAATACCAGCTTATTCTGGTCATTCATCAGCCTTATGGATTTTTCAGTCGATAAGGGATATTTGATTATTAGGTAAGGGTCCATTTTCACTCCAAAAATGATTTTTCTTTCTCAAGCAGCTCAACTGCAGGCTTGGTCCATAATGTCAGTCTTCCAATAACCGTGCCGGGAGCCAATAATTCTGCATTAAGGTTTTTTGCATCAACAACGTCTATTCCGGGAATGTTTTCGGCAGCCTTCCTTATATTGTCTGTTTTGGCGGCAACAATGAGTATTCCTTTTTTTGTCTTGTACTTCCTTCCCCTTGTCTTGCCTCTGCCTGCCCTTATCTTTCTTTCCTTCGTCCTGTCCATCTCGCTTTCAAACCCTAATTTTGTTAAAATATCCCTCATTTCTTTTGTCTTCTCTACGCCTTCTATTTTATCATCGACTATAAATGGAAATTCATCCGGGACCTTATGCCCTCTTTTTGCCACCAGCTCTTTTATCATTGTGGCAGAAATCGCGCTTCTAATCGCTTTTCTTCTCTCTTTCCTGTTAATTTTTTTCTCCCAGATTTTTACTGCTTTTGGAGGGTGTGATCTTCTTCCGCCGACTGTATTTGGCGCAAAAGCCCCAACCCAGTTAAACCTGGTTCCGCTTCTTGACATTATCTTTCTTGGCGTTCTGGCAATTCCCAGGCCGTAAGATCCCCTGTATTTCCTTCTTCTTCTTGACAAGACTGCAGATGCCCTTTTTCCCGCCATGGTGTTCGCCCCATAATCCTGCCTGTTGTGGCTTTGCAGTGCCAACACAGCCCTTGCCACCAAATCCGGCCTTATGTCTTCACTAAACTGCACAGGCAGTTTTATCTGCCCTACTTTGTTTTTTGCAATGTCAAAAACATCAACTTTCATCTTAGTTACCCTGCTTTGAATCCAGGCTCACATACTGGACCTTTGGAGCTTCCTGCGTTATATTTTTATTTGCCCTTGTTGCAGCGCTTAATCTCACCATTCTCTTTGCGCTGCCTGCGATGCTGCCTTTTATCAATACGTAAGGATTCCTGACTGTGCCGTATCTTATGTATCCTCCTTTCACATTGATGTCTTCTCCTTTCTTCCCAATCTTTATAACCTGTTTGTTGTATTCTGTCCTTGTATGATACCCCATTTTGCCGGCATGCGCAACTCTGTACATCATATGGCCCTGCCCGCGCCACGCTCCCAGGCTTCCCGGATTCCTGACGCTTTTCTCTGACTTGTGGCTTCTTAAATGGACTCCGAATCTCTTTACCGGCCCTTGGAATCCTTTTCCTTTCGTGACAGCATGAATATCAAGCTGCTCGCCTTCCCTGAAAATCTCATCGATATGGACTTCTTTTCCCAGTTTCTCCTTTGCATATTTAAGTTGCTGCTCCTTGCCCCCACCGATTGCAACTTCAAACACCTCGGGCTTCTTTTTTCCAATGCCCGTAAGCTTTGGCTGAGTATGCACAAGCAGCCTTATCTCATCAAATTCCCCCTGGAACTCTTTTTTTGCTTTCTTTGGAAGAAGTATCTTTCTCATCAGCTCTTTGTCAGCATTTTCAGCAAAAGTTTCAGAAACAGCTTTTAAGCAGTCAACATTGTTTTTGTAGAATCTCATAGAAATAGCCTTTAAAGGAGGGCACTCAACCACCGTAACAGGACAGAAGATATCCGCGTTTTTTGTGAGCGAATTTGGGTTGTTGTCAGTCACCATCAGATGAGTCATGCCGACTTTATAGCCCGCAAAGCCAAGCGGCTTGGCATCCTTGCTCTTTGGCCAGCTTCTGATTCTTGTGTATTCCCTTCTAGCCCGGACTCTCGGCCAAAACTGCATGCTCCCTGCTCTCGGCTTTCTTACTTGCGGCATTTTTCCTTCTCTGTTCAATCATTTCTAACGGCAAAGACTACAATGTCTATGCTCACTTGCAGCTGAAAAATAGCCTTTTTATGAATCCCTTTTATAGAAACAGTTATTGTAACTGTACTGAAAAGGGCTCCTTTTCAGGCTATAATATCCTTATTTAAGTGAAGTTTTTAGTAGTTATGGCGGCTTTATAAAGCTTATGGTGGTTTCAGCCGTTAAAAATCAAATCTCCCTCTGCAATTTTCACTATTTTTCCATCATTAAGCTCCAGCAATAGATTGCACTCATTGTCAATATCAAAAGCCCTGCCGTGGTATTGGCCGTTTTTTGTAACTACAATGCCGATTCTGCCCAGTGTATCTGAACATTTTCTCCATTCATCCGCAATCTCATTAAACTTTTTATTTTTATACACTCCGTACAATTTTTCAAATTCGATTAGTATGTCTTTTAAAAAATAATCCTTATCAAAATTTTTACCGGTTGCAATTTTTAGCGATGTTGCAGTGCTTTCTATGTCTTTGGGAAACTTTTTTTGATTGATGTTTATCCCGATCCCAATCACTGCGGCATTTTCCTTCCCAAAGGCCACCTCTGTCAGGATGCCACATAATTTCTTATTGCCGCAATGGATGTCATTGGGCCATTTTATTTTCGCATCTATTTTCGCAATTTTCCTGATGGACTTTACAGCGGCAATTGAAGCGAGAAATGTCAGATATTGAATATTATCCATGAATTCCGGCTTTAATCCTATAGAGAACCACAGCCCTTCCTTTGCCGAATGCCATTTTCTTTTGAACCTGCCCCTGCCCTTTGTCTGCATTTCAGCGGCAACTACAAAATCTCTTTCGCCTTTTTCCAGCAGCTCTTTGGCTTTGTCGTTGGTTGAAGTCAGGGTTTTGAAATGGTAGATTTTGTATGGCAAGTTATCACCTCAAATTTAAATTATTGTCAATTATCTCAGTATCTATTGTGTCAAGTCATAACTATCTAAATCAGCAGAATGCCATTCAGACTGCTTATAGTAAATTTTAACAGTTTGCTGTAGATTATGCCTGAGGTTTTTCTTACTCTTCCAATCTCCCTTCCCTCATGGCTTCCTGCCTTGCAGCAGCGACCCATGGGCTTGCCTTGCCGTTATACACTCCCTGTTTCTTGGCAAGATACCTGTTAACTGCGGCAGTGACAATTATTATCTTCTTGTCAGCGCTGATTTCTTCGCTGTTCAGGCTCTTCGCTTCTTTTTTCGCCTGGTCAAGAATCTGGTATCTTTCTATGAATGATGTTGTAATATTTCCTCTGGCAAACTCCGGATTGTTAAGCACGGACTTGTGGAAAGGGATAGTTGTTTTGACGCCTTGGATCGAATACTCGTCCAAAGCGCGGTCCATCCTTGCCAATGCCTCATTCCTGCTGCTGCCGTGGCATATCAGCAAAGCGATCAATGAGTCAAAATGAGGCTCTATCTTGTGTCCTGAGTGGCAGCTCGAGCTTATTCTTATTCCAGGCCCTCCAGGAGGCAGATAGTTTACTATTGTGCCCGGGGAAGGCATGAAATTATTGCAAGGGTCTTCTGCGTTAATCCTGCACTCTATTGCCCAGCCGTCTATCCTGACATCTTCCTGCCTGTAAGCCAGCTTAGCCCCTGCAGCAAGCTTTATCTGCTCCTTGACCAAATCAACGCCTGTAATCATCTCTGTTACGCCGTGCTCAACCTGTATTCTTGTGTTCATCTCAATAAAATAGAAATTCTTGTTTTTATCAAGAAGGAACTCTACTGTGCCCGCTCCCTCATATTTTATTGCCTTCACTGCTTTTACAGCTGAATCTCCCATCTTCCTTCTTAGCTCATCATCCAAGGCTGTGCTTGGGGCTTCCTCGACAAGCTTTTGGTGCCTTCTTTGTATTGTGCAGTCTCTTTCGCCAAGATGCATTACATTGCCATGCTTGTCCGCCAAAATCTGGAATTCTATGTGCCTGGGGTCCTCCAAGTATTTCTCCATGTAAACAGAATCATCTCCAAAGGCATTCTTAGCCTCATTCCTAGCGCCGTCATAAGCATCCTTCAGCTCTTCCTCTTTTCTCACTATCCTCATCCCTTTTCCGCCCCCTCCGGCGGAAGCCTTCACCATTACAGGATATTTGATATTTCTCGCCACTTCAATGGCATGCTCAAAATTTTTCAGAGGCTCTTTTATTCCTTCAATTACAGGAACTCCATGTTCCATCATGGATTTCTTTGCCTGCACTTTATTTCCAAGCACGGAAATCATTTTTGAAGTGGGGCCTATGAACTTGATTCTGCTTTTTTCGCACAGTCTTGCAAATGAGGTGTTCTCCGAAAGAAATCCGTAGCCGGGATGTATTGCATCAGCGCCCATTTTTTTTGATATGCCTAATATTTTATTTATATTAAGATAGTTCTTTGATCCGCCTATGCAGTACGACTTGTCAGCGAATTTGACAGACAAAGCGTCTTTCTCTTCTTTTGAGTAAAGCGCCACTGATTCAATGCCAAGCTCTTTGCACGCCCTTACAACCCTTAATGCAATCTCCCCCCTGTTAGCGACCAGCACTCTTTTGAAAAGCTGCCTTTTCTTTACTTTGGTATAGTCTTTTTTCATCTTTTTTATTTTAAGCCCGGTTGAAATTGATTCAAGAAAAGAACCCGATTTAAAATTCATATTTCTAACATGCCTCACATCAATATGAGGAAGTATGCTTGCAATCCTTGATGCTATAACTTTGCCGAGATTTGCAATGCTTGGCTCTTTTGCCAGTATCCTGCTTGATATAAAGTTTGCCCTGAACATATTATCGAAATAAGAATACAAAGAAGGCAGCCTATGCTTTAGCTTTAACAAGCCTCTTGAAATGGAGTCATAAGCCGCTGCACTCTGCTCCGATGCCTTGTTGAGATAAAAGGCACTCTTTGTGTATATCTTTTTTGAGTATGATTTGGAAGCTTCGCTTCTTTTCATGATTTTCGATGTTAGGTAAAACGATGTATATAAACATTGTCGGAAAACATGATAAACCATAGTTTGCAATATATACTTTGTATAATATTAATAGTTAAATAAATCACAGAAATACCCCGATTTGAATGGAAGATATAGACAGCCTAAAGCAATCTGATGGTACTATAGAATTAAAAGATATAAAAAAAATAATCCCTTACGGCGCGCCTTTTATTTTTGTTGATAAAATTCTAAAGCTGGATAAAATCAGTATAACTGCTGTAAAGGAAGTCGGGCAAAATGAAGATTTTTTAAAAGGGCATTTCACTGATTTTCCAATAATGCCCGGCGCTTTAATGATTGAAGGGCTTGGGCAGGCTGCCACTTTGCTTGTAAGATACAATCTTTCAAACCACAGGGATAAAGACATCCTGGCATACAAGATAAAGGAAGCCAAGTTTACAGCTCCTGTCTTTCCCGGCTCTATGCTGAAATATGAATCCAGCCTTATAGCAATGGATGAAAAAGGAGCTGTATTAAGCGGAAAAATATATTCAAACGATTCTTTTGTGGCAGAGGCATTTTTTATGGTTGCAATTGTTGATAAGAAGGAGTTTAGGTCCAAATACGGCAAATGATATCAAAAGATGGTTAAAATGTATATAAGAGGTGTTGGCTGCACAAAATTCGGGCATCAAAATGATTCCTCTCAAAAATTAGCCTACGATGCAGCCATGGAAGCATTGGAAGATGCGCGCATTGGCATAGATCAAATAGGCGCAATAGTGGTATCAACAGCAGATTCGCCTATAAATGGGGAGAGGCAGAGGCTGTTCGGCTCCATTTTAACCGGCATGTTTCATGTAAGAATACCTGTTATAACTGCAAGCGCAGTATGCGCAGGCGGCGGGGCTGCTTTATGGGCAGCCAATAAGCTGGATTTCAGCAACGTTCTCGTTGTAGGTGTTGACAGGCTGCTGACAAATAATTCTAGCATCATTACAGATGATATAATGATGGCTGCAGAAAGGCTCTACGAGCAGTCAGAAGGCTTGAATTTTCCTGCCCAGAACGCATTAGTGGCGCAGCAGTATATGCTCAGATACGGCGCAACAACGGACGACTTGGCATTGATTGCTTTCAAAAACCACCAAAATGCCTATAAAAATCCAAAAGCCAGATTCTACAAAAAAAAAGTTACATTGAAGCAAATAAAAAAATCACCTGTCGTAGCATCTCCTTTAAGGCTGTTTGACTGCAGCATTTCCGCAAATGGCGCAGCCGCCGCCATACTGGCAAAAGATAAAACAGGCATAGAAATCAAGGGAAGCGGCTTTTGCGTCGACAGAATGTCTGCTTTTGAAAATGAGGACATGACTTCATGGCAGGCCACTAAAATAGCGGCACAGCAGGCATTCTCACAGGCAAAACTGGCCCCAAACCAGATAGACATTGCAGAAATCCACGACGCATTCACCTCAGTAGAATTAATATCATATGAAGACCTTGGCTTTGCAAAGCCCGGAGAAGGCGCAAATCTCATAAGAAGCGGCATAACAAACCTAGAAGGCAAGCTGCCAGTCAACACAGGCGGCGGCCTGAAGGCAAAAGGCCACCCAATAAGCGCAACCGGCCTGTCGCAGATTTACGAGCTGACTAAGCAATTAAAGGGGGATGCAGGAGAGCGGCAAGTCAATTGCAAGTACGCATTGGCGCAGAATATTGGCGGCGCAGGAAGCACTGTCAGCGTGCATATACTGGCTAAATTATGATAAAAATATAATAATAAATCTAACGGTGTAAAAATGATAATAAGATGGATATGCGAAAAATGCAGTAAAAAATGGATTTATCCTGTTGAAAAATGCGTGCACTGCAAAGGCGCCATTTCAAAGCAGAAGGGGACAAAGCTTAAGATAATAGGCATCACAAAAGTAAATATTCCTTCCCCAATGCACCCAATCACGCCATATAACATAATTCTCCTGGAAGATGAGCATGGAAACAGGATGCCTAAAAAGACAATGAATGAATATCGGATTGGGGACAATTATATTGAGCGGAAAGCAGCAGGCAAAGATGCAGTCTCAATTGTAAAAAAGAAATATGATGTCTGCGAGGCAGTAAAATCTGGATTGGAGCTTATCAATGAAAGTGAATCCTTAAGGCACTCTGATAAAAACGGTAAATTTGTGCTTCTGCCGAATGTCAGCATTTCCGCATACAGCTATCAGGGAGCCACAACAAATCCTGAAGTCTTAAACGCAGTAATAAAAATACTTGCCGAAGCAGGCGTTAAAAATGAAAGCATAATTGTTGCAGGGCAAAGCCACGGCGATGCTACAGAAGCAGCGGCAAGAGCAGGCATTCTTGAAGTGTGCAGGAAAAACAATGTTGTATTTGAAGACATCTCAAAGGGGTCATTTGAAACAATGGGAAGGGGGGATAATTTTAAAGTTTTTAATATGTCCATAGGAAGCAAAATAATAAATATTCCTGTAATGAAAACCAGCCAGCAGTTCGGCATCTCAGGTGCTGTTGAAAATCTTTTAAGGCTGGCAGATGAGCAGACACAAAGCATTATTTTCGAAAATGATTTTGACAAAACACTGCCTAAATTCATCAAATCCCTAATTCAAAATCTTGACATCCTGACAATAGGCGATGCAACTCTTGGCATGCAGGGGCAGGGCCCGACAGCATTGGGCGAGCCAGCTTTCCTCAATCTTGTATTTGCATCAGGAAATCCTGTAAATGCCGATGCTGTATTCTGTGATATTGCAATGCTTGATATCCCTCAGCATATAATTGAATCCGAATCAATCGGCATCGGCAAATCAAAAATCGAAGATATAGAAATTGTCGGAAACGAGCCCGATGCCCTAAGATATCAGCTGAAAAAAGCTGAGAAAGAGCAGACAGCGCATCCCGACATCACTCTGATAGACGGCAAAGCCTGCTCCTACTGTTTCAACTCAATAATAAGCCTGACTTCAAAATTAGTAGGGTTAAGGGGGGAAAAAATAGCAGTTGCAATAGGCCCCATACTCACAAAAGATATGATTGAAGACGCATCAAAAAACAAAAGGGTGCTTATATTTGGAGACTGCGCAATAAGCGCATTGAAAAAAGAAGGTGTTGCAATGCCTGCCTCAATAAGCGAAAAAGCGGATTCGCTCGAGCAGTTATTGCTGCTGAAAAAGCTGCTCACGACAAAAGGCAAAGTTTCCTTAAATCTGCTTGACACGGCATCGGCAAAAGTGACTAAAGTCATTTCAAAAGTGATGGAGGATTAAAATGCTTAAAGGAAAAATAGCGCTGGTCACCGGCGCCTCAAAAGGCATAGGAATGGCAATTGCAATAGGATTCGCCAGAAGCGGCGCAGATGTCATAATCAACTATAATTCTGACAAAAGCGGCGCAGCAAATGTAGAAAATGAAGTTAAAAAATTCGGAAGAAGGGCGCTGACTGCAAAAGCCGATGTAAGCAAATACAATGAAGTGACTTCAATGATGGAGCAGATAAAAAAAGAATTGGGCAGGATAGACATTCTTGTCAATAACGCAGGCATCACAATGGACAGGACTTTGAAGAATATGACGGAAGAAGAATGGAATAAGGTCATTGATGTAAATCTCAACAGCCTCTACAATGTCACAAAGCAGGCAATTCCGTTAATCCCGGAAAATGGAAGAATAATAAATATCTCATCAATTGCAGGCTTGACAGGAAATTTCGGCCAGACTAATTATTCATCCTCCAAGGCAGGCATCATCGGCTTCACAAAGTCCCTTGCGAAAGAGCTTGGAAAGCACAAAATAACGGTAAATGCAATTGCCCCTGGCTTGATAGAAAGCGAAATGACCGATAAAATTCCATTTATAAGAAAGAAAATAATAATGTCAATGATTCCTTTAGGGAGGGCAGGAACAAATGACGAAGTTGCCAATTGCGCTGTTTTTCTTGCATCTGAAAAATCAGCTTACATCACTGGCGAGGTCATTAATGTGAATGGGGGGCTTGGATTCTGATGTTCATAAAAGGCGTCGGCTGCACAAAATTCGGAATAGGAAATGAAAGCTCGGTGCAGATGGTCCACAATGCAGTGGTTGAAGCCCTTGACAACGCTCAGATGTCAATGGGAGAAATAGACTTGGCAGTCATCTCGAACATGGACATGTTCACCAACGGCGAAAGGCAGCGCCACGGCGCTTCAATGCTCTCCAGCCTGTTCCAGACAAAATTCCCGATAATAAGCGTCCCTGCAGGATGCCAGGGGGGAGGAATAGCTTTATGGACAGCATTGCAGCTGGCAAAAGGAAAAGAAGATACGGATAATAATAACAACATCAGCAATACAAATAATGTACTAGTTGTCGGCTTTGAAAAGATTGTAGCAAATATTGGCAAGAAAATCACTGATGAAATTTTGATGGGCGGAGAGCGCATTTACGAGCAGGCAGAGGGATTAAATTTTCCTGCCCAAAACGCGCTGGTGGCGCAGCAGTACATGCTAAGATATGGCGCAACAATGGACGACTTGGCTTTGGTTGCATTCAAGAACCATAAGAACGCATTCCTGAATCCAAAGGCAATGTTCTACAAAAAATTTGTTTCAATGGAAGACATAAAAAACTCGCACGTTGTAGCCTCTCCTTTAAGGCTGTTCGACTGCAGCATATCAGCAAATGGCGCAGCTGCTGTTGTCTTAAGCAAAGAAAAGACAGGCGTTGAAATAAAAGCAAGCACCCACATTACAGACTGCCTGTCAACTTTTGAAAGGGAAGAGATGACAAGCTGGCCAGCAACCAAAATAGCAGCGCAGCAGGCATTTACACAAGCCAAAATAACTCCAAACCAGATAGACATTGCAGAAATCCACGATGCATTCACCTCAGTAGAGCTTATTTCATATGAAGACCTTGGCTTTGCAAAACCCGGAGAAGGCGCAAATCTCATAAGAGACGGCATAACCAACCTAGAAGGCAAGCTACCAGTCAACACAGGCGGTGGCCTGAAAGCAAAAGGCCATCCCATAAGCGCAACAGGTCTGTCGCAAATCTATGAATTGACAAAGCAGCTGAGAGGAGAAGCAGGAGAGCGGCAAGTAAACTGCAAGTACGCTCTGGCGCAGAATATTGGCGGCGCAGGAAGCACTGTCAGCGTGCATATCTTAGCGAAAGTTTAAATCTCTTAAATATCAATTCATCCGCTTCTTAATCCCACGTAAAACAAAAGTTTTATAAATAATGGAATATTTTTATTCCACGTGGAAACTTTTAGTTCCATAATAAAATGCTATTCAATAACTATCTGGAATTGATATTAGGAAGCAGGGTCAAAGTAAAAATTTTAAGGGCTCTTTTTAGATTTCAGACTAAAACATTTACCTTAAGGGAGTTGGCGGATAACATCCATGTTTCTCATACGGCAGTCCTAAAATCTATTGGAGATTTGCAAGGCATGAACCTTATAAAGATAGAAAGCCATGGCACATCTAACCTGATTGCATTGAATAAAGAAAGCTGTTTATATAACGAACTAAAACGACTTTTTGAATCTGAGCTTAAAATCATTGATCGCTTAGCAGAAAAAATCAATAAAATCTTGCCAAAAGCAAAATCTATGGCAATTTTTGGCAGTATTGCGGCTGGAAAAGAAAGGCTTAATAGCGATATAGATATTTTAATAATAAGCCGGGATAAGGGCAAAATAAGTGAAATTATAGCGAAAAACCAAGAGGAATTCATCAAACTATTTGGAAATGTAATCTCTGCCCACATAATGGCTGAAAGTGAGTTTGAAAGGAAAAGGAATACGCCCTTCATTAAGGATATATTAGGAAGTTATATTTTGATTAAAGGTGATGGATTATGAAAACTAGAAATGTTGACAAGCATAAATATAGAAATTATTTGGCAAAAGCAGACGAATTTTTTGATATTATGAATGAGAGCATTTCCAAAAGAAAATTCAATGCAGCCGTTCTTAACGCCATACATTGCGCAATAAGTTCAGCAGATGCCTTAACAGTTTTTTATAAGGGGGTTAGGCATGCTGACGACAGGCATGAAGATATTGTAGTTTTATTAAACACATTGGGATTGCAGGACATGCAAAGCAAGAATAGGCAATTATTGGATTTATTGCGCATAAAGAATAGCGCTGAATATGAAGAAAAATTAATGACAGAGACAAATGCATTAGACTCAATAAAAAATGCTGAAAGATTTTTTAAGTGGGTTAAGGCTATATTAAAATAAACTGATTCATTTCCCAATAATTTAATAATCTCAAATAATCTCCCACTCTATAATGTCAGGAATCATCGGCTACGGAATTTACGTCCCTAAATACAGGATCAAGGCAGAGGAAATAGCAAACACATGGGGCAGGGACCCAAATAGCGTGAAGAAAGGGCTTCTTATAGAAGAAAAATCCGTGCCTTATTTTGACGAAGACACTGCAACAATGGGCGCAGAAGCCTCATTGAACGCATTAAAAAGGGCAGGAATTAATCCTGATGAAATCGGCGCAATCTATGCAGGCTCGGAAACTCCTGCTTATGCAGTTAAGCCAAACTCAACAATAATCGCGAATGCCATAGGCGCAAATCCAAATCATTTCAGCGCAGATGTGGAGTTTGCGTGCAAGGCAGGCACAGCAGCAATGCAGATGGTCTTGGGCTTGGTAAACTCAAACATGATAAAATGCGGGCTTGCTGTAGGCGCTGACACCGCCGCTTCCTATGCAGATGACATTTTGGACCAGAGCAGCAGCGCAGGCAGCGCGGCATTCCTGATAGGAAGCAATAAAAAAGAGATCATTGCAGAAATAAAAGAAACCTTGTCTTATACAACCGACACTCCAGATTTTTGGAGAAGGCCTCTTTCAAGATTTCCGGAGCATACTGAAAGGTTCACAGGAGAGCCTGCTTATTTCCATCACACCATAACAGCAGCAAAACAGATTATGGAAAAAGCCGGAATTAAGCAGTCTGAAATAGACCATGTCGCCTTCCACACCCCAAACGGAAAATTCCCGTTAAGAGCCGCAAAGCTTCTGGGATTTTCAAATGAGCAGCTGAAGGCAGGATTTATTGTTGATAAAATCGGAAATACTTATTCAGCAGCATCCATGATTTCACTGGCGTCAATACTCGATGTCGCAAGGCCAAATCAGAAACTCCTTTTGGTCTCATTCGGCAGCGGAGCAGGCAGCGACGCATTTTACATGGAAACAACAGATTTGATTGAGGAAAAAAGAAATCTGGCAAAAACGACTAAGCAGTACATTGAGAATAAGAAATATATTGATTATGCGACTTATTGCAAATTCACCCGTAGAATAAACTAAATAACCCCATAAAGCGACAATATCAATATAAATTTCTCGCATTGCGGCGAGAGTAATGTCGCTTTAAGGGAGAAGGAGAAAATTAAAGTGGAATCACGGAATTAAAATGTTATTTATGGAATTTAATTGAGCAAAAACAAAATGGCAACACCTTTCATAATCGGAGCAGCCTCCACAAAATTCGGCGAGCTTTGGGAGCATGATTTGAAAGATTTGATCAGGGAAGCCTCCGTTAAGGCGGTAAAATCAGCGAATCTTGAACTGAAAGAGATTGATTCCTTATTTGCAGCAAACTGCTTCTCAGGCATGATCTTCAGTCAAAACAGCATAAGCGCATTATGCTCGGATGAATTAGGGATAGGAAATTCCGTCCATATTGGCGGGGACAACGGCTCTTTCGCAATACTGCAGGCAGCAAATTCAATAATTGCAGGAGAAAGCAAAATTGCATTGGTTTTAGGAGCTGAAAAGCTGACAGATATCCCGACAAAAGACATGGCAAAAATTTCGTCTGCTTTGATGAGCCGCGGGGAATCTTTGTCCAGCTTGACATTGGCAGGCGCGTACGCAATGATGGCATCAAGATACATGAGGCAGTACGGCATTACAGAAGAGCAGATGAATAAAATTCCAATAAAAGCCCATTCAAACGCAGTTGAAAATGAAATAGCGCAGTTCAGGGCGCCAATAACTGATAAGGACATCCTGAGCAGCCCTTTTGCCGCAGCTCCTGTAAGAATGCTGAACTCCTCTTCTTTCTGCGACGGCTGCTCCGCAGTAATAATGTGCAGCGAAGAGACAGCAGAAGATTTCAAAAACAAAATAAGGCTCGTAGCTTCCGGAACAGGCTCGGATTTCCTTGCGCTGCACGAAAGAGAAGACATTGCGGAATTCAAGTCAGCAGCCCAAGCTTCGGAAACAGCATTCTCCAAGTCAGGATTAACGCCGGATGACATAAGCTTTGCAGAAGTCAACGACATCTTTTCAGTCTCAGAATTAATGGCAATTGAAGGAATTGGACTTGTGGAAAAAGGAGAAGGGATGAAATTCATAGAAAAGGGACATGCGTATTTGGACGGCAAAACTCCGATAAACCCAAGCGGCGGCCTGAAAGCCATTGGCCACCCATTTGCGGCAACAGGCATAAGGCAAGTGATTGAATGCTTTTACCAACTAAATAATCTTGCGGGAAAAAGACAAATCAAAAATCCAAAATACGCATTGGCAGAGAATCATAGTGCAACAGGCGCAAATGCTGTTGTCAGCATTTTTCAAAAGAGTAACTTCCAATAAAGCGGCAGAATAAATATAAATTTCGTCCAATGCGGGACGAGTATTGTCGCAATAAAGGAAAAGAAGCAATATAAAAGGGAATCACGGAAGGATTATAAAAAATAAAATGATGTAGTAAAAACAAGCAATTAAAAATTAACTGGCACAAAATGCACACCTCAAACGTAATTCAGGCATGGAGAAGCTCAAGAAAAAGCTACGGCATAATCGGCTCCAAATGCCGAAATTGCAGTGAATTTTATTATCCCGAAAAGAAAAAATGCCCAAAATGCGAAAGCAATGAATTGGAAAATTACAAATTCAAAGGCGCAGGCCAGATTTATTCATACTCCATAATCCATAACGCTCCAACAGGCATGGAAAATAATGTCCCTTATGCCGTTGCAATAATAAAGCTTGACGAAGGCCCGAAAATAACTGCGCAGATGGTTGATGTTGACTTGGAAAAAATAGAAATAGGAATGAAAGTTGAATCCTGCATAAGAAAAATCCATGAAGACGGAGATGCTGGACTAATACATTATGGGGTGAAGTTCAGGATTGTTGATTGATAAAAATAAAAATATTTAACGAGCAGATAGATATGACAAAAGAAAATAGTAAAATTGAACCTCAAAATATTACGATAGAAAAATTAGAGAATAAGCATGATTTAAGCAACTTTAAATCATATGAAAAAGAGCTTAAGAGTTTTCTTATTGAAGATGCTTTGAATAATCAAAAGCAAAAGCTTTCTGTGACTTTCTTGTGGTTTTATGAAAATAAATTGATAGGATATGTAACTCTGCTAAATGACAAGATAAATCTTGAAGGCAATCTAAAAGAATTTTTCAGAGAAAAGGACGTTCACTACAAATCACTGCCAGCATTAAAAATAGGGAGGCTATGCGTTCATGACGACTTTATCAGAAGAGGTTTGGGCAGATTAATGGTTTTATTTGCAGTGCAGCAAGCTAATGAAATAAGTGAAAACAAGTCTGGCTGCAGGTTTATAACATTAGATGCAAAGAGAAATGAAAAAAGAGAATTGGATTCTATTCATTTTTATAAAAAATTAGGATTTGAGGTGCTTAAGGAAAGAAATAAGGGCACAATGCCAATGTATGTGGATTTAGTTAATAATTCTAAATTTGATATTTAGGGCTTGCTTAATCAAATCAATGCGCTTTGGGTTTGGACTTTTCTCTTCTTTAATCATATTCTTAATAAATCTTACAGCATCCTCCCCCCTTAATGTTGGTGTTGCCCTGATTGGTTTTGCCATAATTACAGTTTAATCTCTCATTTATTTAAATTTAACTGATTTTTTTGCTTATTAATCATAAAAAATATATAACCCACATTTGTACCCCCATTAAAATGCACTACAGCGACTTCCAGATAGGCTACACAGGCACCCACACAAGAACAATAACCGAAGAAGCCAACAGAAAATTCGGCGAGATTGTAGGAGACTTCAACCCTGTACATTTTGACGAAGAGCGGATGAAAAAGACCATTTTCGGAAGAAGGGCTACAAACGGCTTCCTGACAGAAAGCACAATAGGATGCGCATTGGTAAAAATGTTCACTTCTGACAGCACAATCATAATCGCGCTAAAGAAGGAAATAAGGCTTCTGGCCCCAGTCTTCATTGGCGACACAATAACTGCAACTGTCAGAGTAAAAGAGCGCTTTCCTGAAAAGAATAGGCTTTTGTGCGACTGCTCTGTAAGAAAGCACGATGGGACTGAAGTCGTAAAGGCAGAGTTCTTGGTTAAGATAATAGAAACTTAGCATTAATTTCTATATAGAAAATAATTATATTTACCTCACTTTCCATATACTTAAACCGAGACTGTTACCTTAATCTCAAAACATATTTATTCTTAAAATAACATTATGTCCA
>CAYVTQ010000009.1:0-35855 GCA_964454865.1 uncultured Methanosarcinales archaeon | reverse complement strand
AGTAGTTCTTTCTGGATCTCCTACATTCCATTTACAAAAATGCAAATTTGCACCAGCTTTTCTTAACTCTTCCAATTTTTCTGTTACTTGTTGTCTAACATCATCGTTGATACTGTCATAAGGCAAAGTTAAGACTTCTACAGATACTCCATTTCTTACTTTATCAATTAGCTTATTGATAATCTGAGTATTATGTAATTGAAATATAGCTATTTTAATATAAGAATCTGTTTCATCAATTTCTTGAGCTACTTGGTTAATAATTGAATTGCTAAAGTCAAATCGTGTCATAATCTATCTAAGAATTAACACAACATATTTAATCTTTTAACACATACTAATAATAATATAAACACAAAACTAGATATAAGCAAAAACTACGGCAGTAACGCACGGGTGGCTCAAAAACTCTTCGCTCACGAATTTCATTCGTTCGCTTGGTGGAATTTCCGCTTCGCTTCAATTCCACTCGCCTAACACTCGCAAGGCAAACTTTTTCTCGCTTCGCTCAAAAAAGTCTCGAGTGCTTCAAAATTTTTTCAACTCTGAATTTTGTGGGTTGCCTCAAAATTCGAGGAAAAAATTTCTCGCCTCGAGCCCTGCGGGTCGCCTTGCTCTGTACGTTATGCGAACACCTATCCCATATACTTCCCATGCGCCTTCACCTACTTTCTTTTTTTCAGGATATAGGCAGCAATCAATCTTCCTATTCCGCCGTTGCCGTTTACAAAGGGATACACTTTCTAGAATTTGTAATGAACTCTATACAGTTACATTTATTCAAGTTTTTCTATTTTTAGCTAAAATGTAATTGTATTAAAATATTGCCAAAAGAATCGGAATAATCGACCTGCTGCTGGTTTCTTTGACAATCTCCTCAATTTTATGAAATATTTATATACAACATAATCTCCTAATACAATATGAAAGAAAAATCTTTATTTTTGGAAAGAGAAGGGAACACACCAAAAAATAGGATATGGGGATTTTTAATAGTTCATTCCGACTATGACTATTCTATGAAGGATATTGCCAGATATTCCGGCATAGGATATACAACCTTAAAAGAGATATGGAAAGAATTTAAGGCAAAAAAGATAGTGGTGCAGACAAGAGTTGTTGGAAAAGCAAAAATGTACAGACTAAACCTTAAAAATCCGGTGGTAAACAGATTTATAGACTATTATTGGGCTGTAGTTGATTCTGTTGTGAGAAAGGAGAATAACATTAAAGAAGAAGAAAGCCCCAATCAAGCGGTTCTGTCTGGAGCAATCCCTGTTTCTGCAAGGCATGCATAGGCTTTTAAGAAAAAATGGCAAGAACACAATACCAAAGAATACCATAAGAATATCCGGCTCAACAGAGTTGTTGTATTAGCTGCCTGACAAGTGGCTGATGCTTAGGATATTCGGAGGTATTCCGATGGCAACACAGAAAGACAGGAGGCATAGCGGCTATGTCACTCCCAAGACAATTATTTCTAAGAAAGAGCTGATAAAAAATGACATTTTTATTAATCCATTCTATGATGAATGGAATAATTATAGGGATGGATTTAGGGATTGGTTTGGGGATTTCAAGAAGATAAAGAATATATGCGGAAGATACGCTCATTGCAACATTGAGAGCTACAATAAAAGAATCCGCATGAACTTAAAGCAAAAGAGATTGCTGAAAAGGAGAAAGATTAGGAAAGCAAAAGCCCTATAGTATTACCTTTTCACCAATTATCCAATTTGTTGATAAAATACTATTTCCTAACCAACATCAGCGGAATCATAGACACTATTGTCATTATGATAGCAAAATAAAACGGCGCAGATACGCTTACTTTAGTCCAAAGCAACCCTGCAATAACAGAAGCAGGCAATGCCAGCAATCCTGTAACCATCTGGAATGCGCCGAGGCTGCTTGCCCTTAAGTCTTTGGGCGCAAGCTCCGAAACAAACGCTTTCTGCACCGGCTCAAGGGCGCCTTTGTGCAGCCCGTAAAGAACAAAGCTGATTACAACAGCAGTATAATTCCGGAATGCAACAAACAAAACGCATGAAGCAATCCAGAATAGGAACGACAGCGCAATGACAGCTTTCCTGCCTGCCCTGTCTGAGAGCTTCCCAAACGGGAATGAAAAGATTGAGGCAGTCAGCGTAAATACAAGGTAAAGCGCGGGCACAAGGCTCATTTTAAATCCTGCCTTTGAGGAATAGACAAGCAGGAAGGAGTAGCTGAATGCGCCTAGGGCGAATAATGAGCTTGACAGCAAAAACAGCCTGAAATCCCTGCTCAAATGCCTTAAAGAAAATCCCCTGAAGATTTTTGCTTTTGGCTTATGCTCTTTTACAAAAAGCAGGACAAGCATTACGCCTATGAATGAGGGTATTGCCGCGATGAAAAAAAGTTTTCTGTAGCCTAGAATTCCCACAAGGGAAATACTTATCAAAATTCCGAAAACCGCCCCAAGATTGTCAAAAGCCCTTACAATGCCGAAATTCCTTCCTTTATCTTTCCCGGAAACATCTGCAATCATCGCATCTCTTGGTGCGCCCCTCATCTTTCCGAACCTGTCCAGAATCCTGAAAGGAATAAGATGCTGCCATGCTGCAGAAACAGCGTAGCCTATCCTTGAAACTCCTCCTAAAAAATACCCAAGCCAGATGAATGCTTTCCTCTTTTTTATCCTGTCAGAAAAATATCCGGAAAATGCCTGGGATACTGAAACAATTGCATCTCCTATCCCGTCAATCAGCCCCAGAACTGCCATATTAGCTCCTGAAAAGGTGAGAACGAATAATGGCCAGATGGAATATACAATATCAGATCCCACGTCATTAAGGAAAGATGCAGCGGCAAATATTCTGACTGTTCTTTTTGACTCTGCTGGCTTCATGAAACTCTTAATGATTTTAAGGTATATTAATCTTATCCAAAATTCCACCAAAACCTATTTAAACGAAATACTTGCACTAAAACCTAAGCCTCTGTAGCTTAGCAGGTGGAGCGTACGCGTTTCCTAAAGAGACTACGAAGCTGTTACCCTGCTTGGGTTAGACACCGTAAGAGAAATCCGGTATAGGTCCGCAGTTCAAGTCTGCGCAGAGGCGTTTTTCTTCCAACAAACTTTATAAACCATTTATCTTTTCAAAAGCCTCAAGGGCCCGTAGCATAGCCTGGTTATTGCGCACGACTGATACATTGGATTGTACAGGAGTGCCAATTCAGCCGATCGTGAGGTCATGAGTTCGAATCTCATCGGGCCCACCTTATTTTCAGTGAATTGCGAAGCAATTTCCCCTTTTCTTTTTGTCAAGTTTTTATTTGCCGACTTGAAAAGGAGGCGAAAGAAAAACTTGGTGGGAATCTCATCGGGCCCACCTTATTTTCAGGCACTTCATAAAAAATCCCAAAATCACTTGGTAATCCTCCAAAAAAATTTTATTACTACCATAAAGTTTAAATAGTAGTTCGTGTTTTAAAAATGACAACAAATCCGGAATAAAGGGGTTTATGATGCTCTTTTCAAAAATCAAAATTTTTGCTTTGCTCGCTCTTTCCATAGCAGTGCTTAGCGGCTGCGAGGTTTATAGGACATTATACGGGGAAATTCCGACCCAGACCAACACAACATTCGATGATATCGCTTCCGGAGAGGCAAATGATATAGTGCCAGAAAACCAGCCGGCAGAGGATTCGGGGCAAACTGAAGCGGAAAAGCCTGCAAACGCGATAATTGTGCAGGAATCTGAACTTGTGAACCTTGAGCCAAAAGCGGAAGACCCTGATGCAGACCAATTGGCATTTACATTCACTTCTCCCCTTGATGAGAAAGGGCAGTGGCAGACTGCCTATGGAGACGAGGGAGAATATACAGTTACAGTGACTGCTTCGGACGGGCAGCTTACAACATCCCAAGACGTCCTGATAGTGGTCAAGAAAAAAGAGGAAGCTCCTGTAATGGAAGGCGCAAAGCCTATCGAGACCGCAGTTTTTGCCGATGAAGCATCAAAGACAGAATTTTCCGTCACGGCAACAGACCTGAATAATGACCAATTAACGTATGAATGGAAGCTTGACGGCGAGAGTGTCGGCAGCAACAGGATTTTTGAGTACAGCCCGGATTATGAGGCTGCAGGATCCCATACACTGAAGATTGATGTGAGCGACGGGACATCATCTGTGAGCCAAATATGGTCTATAACTATCAATAATGTCAACAGGGTGCCTGAGCTTAAGCCGGTGCCGGGCATAAAAGCAAGGGAAGATGATGAAGTTGCTATTGTTCTGGAGGCATTTGACGAAGACGGGGATGCGCTGACCTATAATATTGACGACCCAAGATTTAAAGAGGAGAGCGAAGGCACTTTTTCATGGAAAACTGACTATGGCAGCTCGGGAAATTATGTTGTCAAAGCTTCTGTAAGCGACGGGCATGACACTGCCGGCCAGGATGTCAATATTGAGATAGAAAACGTCAACAGGGCGCCTTTAATACTGGATATAGTGCAAAAGAAATAATTTTTTTCTTTTGAGGGGTGGAGATTGAGATGCATAAAAAAAGTTTGATGTTACTTTTAGCATTCCTAATTGCGCTGCAATCTTCTTTCGGAGCCAAAATATTCGAAGTAAATGAGACTGGCAGTATATCATTGGCGCCTGAAGTTGCTGATCCTGATAATGACCTTATACAAATAACATATACTCCCCCTCTCAATGAGAATGGTGAGTGGCAGACTGCCTATGGGGATGCCGGCGAATATGATGCCTCAATAACTGTTTCTGACGGCCAGTCAACGGCAACTGAAGAAGTCAGGATAATAGTCAATAAAAAAGAAGAGCCCCCTGCAATAGTGTCAAGCACGCCTGAAGAGGAGCTCATTGAAATGGAGGAAACTGAATCTGTGAAATTCAGCATTGAAGCGAGCGACCCAAACAAGGATGAATTAAAATACCAGTGGTTTTTGGACAATAATGATGCTGCGGAAGCGCAGGAATTTAATTATAAAACAACATTTAATGACCAAGGCAGGCATAATGTTTCTGTTGTCGTTTCAGACGGAAAATTTGAGGCCAGAAAAGCATGGGGAGTTGAAGTAAAAAATGCAGAGATAGAAGGCATACTAAATTCCATAAGCGACATCATAATAGATGAGAACGAGGCAGCAAGCGCCGACATTCCGGATTTTGGCAAGTACGACTTTAAATATGAGATTTCAGAGCCTCTAGGGGATGACAACTACTGGAAAACGGACTACAACAGCGCAGGCGTATACGCTGCAACATTGAAGGTGTTTTCCGATGACTTTTACGCGGAGAGAAATATCACTATTTCTGTGCATAATAAGGACAGGCCGCCTGTTTTGGATGTTCCTTTAATAAAAAACGCCAATGAGGGGGAGGAGTTGAGAATAGAGCTGGGCGCCAAGGATCCTGATGGCGACGCGGTGAAGTTTTCCGCAGTAAATGCTCCGGAAGGGGCGAAGATTGAGGGAAATATTTTTACATGGACGCCTAGCTTTGACGCAGTAAAAATTGACAGCTTCATAGGAGGAGTAGAAGACAAATTAAGGATACTCCAAAAAGTCTTTGTGATTGAATTCACTGCGGAATCCAACGGCATTGCAGCAGCCAAAAAAGTGCCTGTTGTTGTCTGGGATGCGAACAGGGCGCCTGTGCTGGAGCTTAAGGACATTGATGTAAATGAAGGAGACTACGCCAACATACTGCCAAAGTATTCTGATCCTGACGGCAACAAAGTAAAAGTTTCTTATTCAGGATGGATCAATACTGAGAAATACAGGACAACTTTTGACGACCAAGGCACTTATTATGTCAAGGTTACTGCGAGCGACGGGGTGCTTGAGGCTTCCGGCTACGTTAAGATAAATGTTATTGACAGGAACAGGGAGCCCTTGTTTTCAGCGATCCCAAAATCAGCAGTTTTCGAGAATGAGACCCTGGGCATTGCTTTATCGGCTTCTGATCCGGATAATGACAAGCTGTCCATTTCAATAAAAAATCCGCCTAAAAACTCTCAGATCAGGGACAATATATTTACATGGGCGCCGCCTTATGATTTTACAAACGAGACTTCTGAAGTTGTAGAAATAGAATTTGAAGCATCCGACGGAAAATCCAAAAAAAGCCAGACCGCGGCCATAGAGGTGAAAAACAAGAACCAGCCGCCTGCAATAATTTCGGCAGGGCCAAAAAGCTTAACAGTGAAAGCGGGGCAGCCCGTAACATTTGAGGTAAGGGCAGAGGATAATGACGGCGATGAGCTGGATTACACATGGAATTTCGGGTTTTTTGAGAAATACAAGGCAGGCCCAAAGCACAAGAGGATTTTCAGTTCAAAGGGAAATAAGGAAGTCAGGGTTGTTGTGAGCGATGGGGAAAATGAAGCTGAGCATATGTGGAAGCTGAATGTGGTTTGATTCTATCTCTCCAGCCACTCAATCTCATCTTCATTCAAATCAAATTCTTCAGCAATAAGCTTCCTTATTTTTTTATTATTCCTGTAGATACTCCTGAAATGGGACATCATATCCCTCACAGCCGCTCTTGAGGACAGGTGAAGCTTAGGCGCGATTTTCTCTGCAATTGCCTTTTTCCTCGCCTGCTTCTGGCTGAGCATCCATATCTTAAGCAGTTTTTTTGTCGGGGCATATTCGACAAAATCGCCGTATTTTTTGCCTTTTGAGACCGATATTCCCCCGGTGAGAAGCGCATTTATATAGACATAAAACCTGTAATGCTGCCATCTTCTTATTCTTCTGTTGAAGACATCTGCCCGGCTTATCTTGTCAAACGCCATCGCCAAGTCTTCAGCTTTTGTGTATTCTTTAGGCACGTTTTCCTCAAGCCAGAGCATCTGATGGTCTATATCCTCATCGACATTGTCAAATGCCCTCATAGAGGTTTTAATGTCTGTGGTCTTAAGTACCACCTTCAGGGCGCCTATTATGGTGTTTCTCCTGTTCCTTTCATATAATTCGTCCACACTTTCCATTGAGATGGAATTATTTTCATCGATCAAAGTCTGCAGGTCATTTATTGCCGCCCTTGCATCTCCGGCGCTCCTGTAAGCCAGCGCCTTTAGCATCCTGTCGTCGCATTTTATCCCCTCATTATCGCAGATCTTCCTTAAAACGCTGAAGATGGAATCGTAGCTTAACGGCTCAAATTTTATTGAATTGCATTTCTTTACAAGGCTTCTCAGCTTGTCTATGTAGATATTCTCCGCTGTCAGGACTATCGGGAATTTTGACTGCTCAATTATGTCCATTATTGCAGAAACGCCGCCCCTGTCAGAGTCGCCGCTTAAGCCGTCAACGTCATCAATCAGGATTAGCTTGCCTTTTGAGAACAGGCTTCTCTGCCTTACTGCATTGCCAGCCTTCAGCTGAATCTGCTCCGTGTTCCTGAAGTCAGAGGCATTCATCTCAAGAACTTCCAGCCCATGCTCATTGGCAACAGCATATGCGCTTGAGCTTTTTCCCACGCCTATCGGGCCGTGAAGAACTGCCGCTTTTTTCCTGGATTTCCTGAAATTGGCAACAAAGCTGTTCAGCTCCTTTAAAGCCGAATCCTGGCCCTGAATGTCTTTTATTGCTTTTGGAGAGTACTTTTTTATTAGGGGAAGCATAAACTAAAGTAGGATTGGCAATCTTTTAAACTTATTGGCTATTAGGAGGTTGGTACAAAATTCTCCTTTTAGTCGGGTTGCCATCGGCTCGCATTTTGATGTGTAGCTATAATGCAAAAATACTCGAAAATCAACAGACAATCCTGATTGGATTTTCGGTAACTACTCCGTAGTTTCCCATTGCGTAGCAAACAAGTTTGCTACGTCAGGAGGAACAACGATTCCTCCGCTACAATTTCCTTTTCCACCCATGTGGTGCCGAACTTTGTTCGAGCATGCCTGCCGGAATTTTTGAAGATGCTCGCATATTAGGATGGCAACCTTTAATTTCGTACCAACCTTGACTATTGGCAAAATGTTTTTAACCCGTATCTTCTTATTGAGGCAAATGAGCCTATTTTCAGCCATATTGATCATTCTTGGATTGAGCCTCTTCGAAATTATCATAAGCATAGACAATGCCATTATCAATGCCGAAGTCCTTTCCACGATGTCAAAGAAGGCAAGAAAATGGTTTTTGCTGTGGGGGATTTTGATTGCTGTCTTTATTGTCAGGGGAGCTCTGCCGTGGCTCATATTATGGATGAACAACCCATCTCTTGGGGCAGTCGGTGCATTTACCGCGTCTTTTTCGCAAAATCCTGAAATTGCAAGGATAATCGAGGAATCGGCGCCCATACTCCTTATAGGAGGAGGGACATTTCTTCTTTTTATATTCCTTCACTGGCTTTTTCTTGAGCCAAAGCACTATGGACTTATAGGAGAGGAGTTTATGCACAGGCAGGGAGTCTGGTTTTTTGCAGTTGTTTCAGTCTTATTGGCAGCCATAGTATGGCTTGCCATCAAGAAAAATCCGCTAATGGCTTTCAGCGCGGTCATAGGCTCTACAGCTTTCTTTATAACCCATGGATTTAAGGAAAATGCCGAGCAGATGGAGAAAAGAATGCTCGAAGGGGCAAAGATGTCAGACATAAGCAAGATATTATACCTGGAAGTCATAGATGCAAGCTTTTCAATAGACGGAGTTTTGGGGGCTTTTGCATTCACATTTTCCATCCCTTTAATAATTCTGGGCAATGGAATTGGAGCAGTATTGCTAAGAGCCATTACTGTGAGGAACATCGAGAATGTCAAGAAATACAAGTATCTGAAGAATGGGGCAATGTATTCAATACTCAGCTTGGGAGCCATAATGCTGCTGGAGAGCTTTGGAGCGCATATTCCGCATTGGATTTCCCCTGTATTGACTTTTGGAATCATCGGATATTTCTTTTATAAGTCAGTCAGGGGATTAAAGGCAGCGGCATAAAAATTTATTAATGCAAAATCATTACCAGACAGCATGCAAACCTTCCCTTCCCCCATTACATCAAAAGAATTGCTTGATTCAAAAGACAGCATTGTGGTAGATATAAGGCCAAAAGAAGATTATGATAACTGGCATATAAACGGCAGCATCAATATAGATATCTACAATGACATCCACTCTGAAAATATTCATTCGGCAGCGCAGAAGCTGCTGCAAATTAAAACTGATAAAAAAGTAGTTGCTGTATGCAACGCGGGAGTGACTGCCAAAATAGCTTCTCAGATGCTCCAGAGCCAGGGCAAAAATTCTGCATATCTGGAAGGCGGAATGATAGGCTGGAACAGGCTTCATAAAACATTTACCGTAGTGGAAGATGGTGACTTGATTATCAAACAAATTGCAAGGCTGGGAAAAGGCTGCCTGTCATATCTTATTGCCTCGAAACAGTCAAAAGAATGCATCATTGCAGACCCTTCTCACTTTTTTGAAGAATACATAAAGATAGCAAAAGAAGCAGGATTTAAAATAAAAGGGATAGTAGAAACCCACATCCATGCAGACCACATTTCAGGAGCAAAGCATCTGGCAAGCATTGTGAACTGCGAATTTTACACCCCCAATGAAAACAGGGCATTCACAAAAATTAGTGATGGAGATAAGATAACTCTCGGAAATGTAAAACTAAATGTCATAGGAACGCCGGGGCATACAGATGAAAGCATTTGCTTAGTTGTCAATGGCAAAGCGATTCTCACCGGAGACACCTTATTTTTAGAAGGCGTTGGAAGGCCTGATTTGGGCGGAAAAGAAGAAACAAGAAGCAATGCCGAAAAATTATTTGAAAGCATCAATAAAATAAAAAATCTTGGCGGCAATTTGCTGATTTTGCCAGCCCATTTTCAGGATTCATCTTCTTTCCCGATAGCAAAAAAACTGAATGAAATCAATTTTGATAATCTGCTTAGGGACTCAAAAGAGCAGTTTTCCGATTCAATGGGATCAGATCAGCAGCCAGCCCCTCCAAATTACGCTGAAATAAAGAAACTGAACAAAAATTTCTCAAATACTTCGAGAATGCAGGCAGAGCAGCTTGAGTTCGGGCCGAACAGGTGCGCGGCTAAGTATAGTGGCGGAACTAAATAATTGAGCAATAATTATTCCGCCACTATATCAGGAGGACACAAAGTATTCTCAATCAATTATTTGTGTCCGAGATTATAGGTTTGTTGCGAAACCGTCATTTTTTCAAATTTTTAGCCTTAAAAAAACGAAAGATTTATATCTTTAAAGATATCTTAATAGATATCTTAGTAAACATCAAAAGGTGATAATGTTGGACATTGCCTACAATGGCATGAGAATAGAGCCTACTTTGAGCGCAAGCAGGGAACTCATGGAAGAAGGAAAAGACCTGTATGATGTCTTAAATATTTTAGAAGAAGGCTATGACTGCGGCGCTTCCAAAAGGAAGAAAAATATTATTGAAAGATGTTTGCAAAAAGGAAATAAAGAATACAAAGCTGTTTTGGCGGAAACAGAAGTAACTTATCCTGACGGATATAATGAGAAGGTGCTAAGGCTGATTCATTTCGGAAAAATTTCTTTCAAGAAAGGAAGGAGGAGGAAAAAATGAAAAGGGACTTGTGGGATGCAATGCATAGATGCACAAAATGCAATTCTTTAATGGCAAAGAAAAATTTATTTATTGAAGGGGCAAGTGTCAGAGGCTGGGAATGCCCTAAATGCAGGGATGCAGTTCTGCACCCGGAAGATGCGCAAAGAATGCTGCTGCTCAGCAAATTGAAGAGAGGCCTGCCAGTAAAAATCGGAGAGCTTGGAAACAGCCTTGTGGTAAGAATTCCAAAGGAAGTGGCAGAGCTTTACAAATTGTCAAAAGGAGAGCAGATTAAGATTAAGGCGGAAAGCGAAAATAAGATAGAGATTGAAGTGGAGGGATGATTAGAATGAATTTTAATTATTTTGAAAAAAATTTTAAAGAAGAAGTCGATGAATTAATTGATAATGGAATAATATGTGACGAAAACGGGTTAAATGTAGATACTTCTCCATCATGGACTTTTCTGATAAATGTTGCAATATATAAAGTCGTAGAGAAATACAACAAAATAGAAGATGAACTTTGTTTGATACCTGAAGGTAATTCAGGAAGAAAAGATGGATTTTATGATTTTAAAATAAAATCTGATAAAGACGAAAAGAGTCTTTTTGAAATTGAACATGAGAATGAGCCAAATAGATTGTTGCATGGCTACGAGAAGTTAATTAAAAGTGATGCAGAGAACAAAATATTAATTGGTTATGAATATAAGAACATGGACAAAACGAAGATAATTAACTTGTTGAAAAACCGAAAAATCAGTCTAAAGACTAATGAAACTGTTTATTTTTTCATAGCACCAGAAAAAATGACGATAGAAAATTCATATAAAGTTGAAAAAATTTAAGTATTTAGAAAAAATTGTAACGCAACAAAAAGACTATTTATTCCAAAACAACCTTTAATGCATCAGAACTAATTTTCTTAATATTTATAAACACCTACTATAAACTCTATCCTATGAACCTACCAGACAAATACAATCCCCAAACCCAGGAGCCGAAATGGCAGAAGTTCTGGGAAGAGGAAGGAATATACAAATTCAACCCGGAAAGCAAGGCAGAAGTCTATTCTATTGACACCCCCCCACCCACAGTCTCAGGAAACATGCACCTTGGGCATTCTTTCTCATACTCGCAGCAGGACTTTATCGCAAGATTCCAGAGGATGCTCGGAAAGAACGTGTTTTATCCCTTTGGCACAGATGATAACGGGTTGGCGACAGAAAGGTTGATTGAAAGAATGAAGAATGTAAAAGGGCAGTTCATGAAGAGAAAGGATTTTGTAAATTTATGCCTTGAGACTTTGAAGGAAATAAGACCTACATTTGTGCAGGACTGGAAAAATATAGGCTTATCAGCAGACTTTAATATTTTCTACACTACAATTAATGAGCACTGCCAGAAGATATCCCAAAAATCATTCTTAGATATTTATAAGATGGGAAGAATCTACAGGAAAAGAAGCGCATTCATGTGGTGCCCTGAGTGCCAGACTGCAATTGCGCAGGTGGAGATGAAGGACAAGGAAAAGGATTCAAGGCTTATCTACATGAAATTTGACACTACATCAGGAGAGCAGATAATAATAGCAACTACAAGGCCCGAGTTGCTGCCGGCATGCGTTGCTGTCCATATACATCCTGATGACAAGCGATATAAAAAGTTCATAGGCGCAAAGGCAAAAATACCCTTTTCAGAAAGGGAAGTGAAAATAACTGCCAACAAGGACGTTGCAATGGATTTCGGGAGCGGGATTGTATACCACTGCACTTTCGGCGACATGGACGATGTCAAGTGGATGGAAGAGTTCAACATTGAGCCGATTGAGATAATGAACAAGGACGGCACACTGAATGAGAAGGCAGGAAGATTCAAGGGGCTGCACGTAAAACAGGCAAGGACTGCTGTTGTCAAGGCGCTGGAGGAAGAAGGCCGAATAGAAAAGATTGAGCCCATAAGGCACGTTGCAAATGTCCATGAAAGGTGCGAGACTGAAATCGAGATACTCATGACAGAGCAGTGGTTCATCAAGTATCTTGATTTGAAGGACGAATTCATAAGACTAGGCAAGGAGATGAAATGGCATCCTGAGCATATGCGCGTCAGGTATGAAAACTGGATAAACGGCCTGAAGTGGGACTGGTGCATCTCGCGCCAAAGACATTTTGGTATTCCTATTCCTGTATGGTACTGCAAATCCTGCAGTGAAATAATATTTGCCGATGAAAAAGACCTGCCTGCCGATCCGACTGTCGACAGCCCAAAGAAAAAGTGCAAGTGCGGCTCAAGTGAATTTGCCGGGGAAAAAGATGTTATGGATACATGGGCAACTTCCTCTTTGACTCCTCAGATTGCAACAGGGCTTTTCAGGGATAAAAAAATCTATAAAAAATTATTCCCTATGTCTTTAAGGCCGCAGGCTCACGACATCATAACCTTCTGGCTTTTCAACACTACTGTAAAGAGCTATTTCCACAGCAAAACATTCCCGTGGCAGAACATTATGATTTCCGGCTGGGCTTTGGATCCTCAGGGAAAGAAGATGAGCAAAAGCAAGGGAAATGTGATACATCCTCAGGAAATGATAAGGAAATATTCCGCCGATTCGTTAAGATTCTGGGCAGCAGGCTCACGATTAGGTGATGACCTGCCTTTCATGGAAAAAGACCTTGTCACAGGGCAGAAATTCACGACAAAGCTCTGGAACGCGTCAAAATTTGCCTTTATGCACCTTGCCGATTACAAACATTCAAAGCCAAAGCATTTGTTCGGGATGGATAAGTGGATTCTTTCAAAGCTCAGCAAAATAATTGAAGATTCAACTGAAAGCTTCAAAAATTATGAATACTCAAAGACAAAGCTTGATGTCGAAGTCTTTTTCTGGCACACCTTCTGCAATAATTACCTTGAGATAATAAAGGACAGGATATACAACAGCGAGAAATGGGGAAAAGACGCGAAAATATCCGCGCAGTACGCTTTGTACACTACTTTGCTGTCCATCCTGAAGCTTATGGCTCCTATAATGCCCTACATCACAGAAGAACTTTATCAGGCTTACTTCAGGCAGCATGAGAAAACAAAAAGCATCCACATCTCGGAATGGCCGGAGCTGAAAATGGCAGACGAAAAGGCTGAAAAAATTGGAGATTTTGCAGTTGCAGTGATTGAAGAGGCAAGAAAGGCAAAGTCAAAGAAAAATCTGTCATTGAAGGCTCCTGTGAAGTCAATAGCTGCAAAGGGAAAAATCACGGAAGAAGAGTTTGAAATCATTAGAAAGGATATTGAAGCCTCCACAAACTGCCAGAATGTTTCTTATTCAAGATTAGATGATAAGGAAAAAGAGTTTGAGATTGAAATAGAAATTTGATTATATAATTAAAAAAGAGGTTCTTAGATTTTGTAATTAGGTATAAAAATGGGTTTGGAGAGCATATCTGGGGAAATAGAATTAGGAAGAGGAAAATCTGGAATTGTATTTCTTGACAATAGATATAGTGAAAATCCTGCAGCAGTAAAGATTTTTACTGGGAATACTTTAGCTGATGCGGTTAATTACTTTTTATTAGGCGCACCGAATCCATATGGCTGGAATGAAGATGCAGTGCTCTGCGCATTTTACAGAAGAGAAGTCTTGGGAGAACTGGCGCCAATTTGGACAGGTCAAAGATTGAGTGTAGCCAAAGCTCTAGACGTTAAATTGAATGAAAAACTCAATGCTTATCAACTTGCAGCGGAATTTATTGATGGCACCCATGCTGGATTGCACCACCAATTTTCAAGCCAAAGGGAAGGTGAGCTGGGCGATTTAGTAAATAATATAATGGCCCCGCTTCAGGAAGGCTTGGTTTCTTCAGGTTTTGATGGAGCTTTGTGGCAGGCAGGCAAAGGGAATCCAACTGCCACAGGCAATTTTCTTTTGAGAACCAATCAGGACTGCAGCAATGGCGTGGATAAATGGGTTTGGATTGATATTGAGTCAGGAGTGCCCCCACTTCTCCCACTAAGCCCGAAGCCTTTTTTATTTTACTTTAAAAAATCACGACAGCATGGAACGCCTTTATTTGATGATGTTGATATTGATAAATTAAGAATTTATGTTGCTGCAAGAAGAGGTTATTTAATTCAGCGTATCGGTGAGCAGAGATACGCTCAATTGATTGAAAATATTGATAAATTGGAATATCATCAAAATGCCTGGAAATCTATAGGAAGAACAGAAAGTGGAATAAACCATAATTTAAAAAAAGGCTTGATTGGCCAAGAGCAGGCAGAATGGTATTCAAAACGTCCTTATTTATGGTATGGGAGGGAAATTGTAAGATGTGCAGATTATTCCATCGACAAATTGTCTGATTTGCCATGGGAAGTTTTCAATAAGGTTACGCTGGTTGATTATAAAAATGTTTTAAAAAACGTTTTTAGGTTTATTTTTTCCGAGGAATACAGCAATGCAGTAGTCAAGCGATTTTTTAAAAATAGAGTAGAGGAATGGAAGAAAAGAAAGCAATTCTCAGATGCCCAAAAAAGCTATTTGTTTGAGCAGATTGATGGCAAAAGGACAACACCTTATTTTAAAGACTTAATGATAAATGCTTCCATTAAGCCATTTGAGTATGCCGGCGTTCCATTCATTGCAGCCTTAATGTGCGCTGAAGGAGTCCTTAGCATTGAGGAATCCGCGGCTTTGGTATTTTTTGGAGGCTCTATCATAAGAACATTGTACACTGGAGGCAGGATATTATTGGATAATATGGGTCCGGGCAAAGATGTTGAAACTTTATCAAAAATATGGAAATTTGCTGCTGATGTATATTACACTAGTGTTTACCTAAGTTTAGATGATGCATTGAAATATGGCGCTAAAAGAATGTTAAATTCAGAAAGGTTTATTGCGCTCATTTGCGGGCTTGCTCCTACTTTAGGCAATTTAGCCTATCCTATCCAAATGATGCATTCAGCCTCTTTTAGCGATAGGGAAGTTGGAAAATTTATGATGCATTATTATTTTTCAAAAATCGGGGAGAATTTTCCGATAATAGGCGGCAAGGACACAAGAACAGAGCATTTATTTAATCATATTCCTGATTTGATTGTAAGGGATAGAAAGGAGTTATCTTATTTACAATAAGTTTAGATTATCTAGGTTTTTTGCTGCTCAAATAAATCCAGTTGCTTTGGAGTGTCTAAATAATATTTTTACTCTCCATCATGTAATAAAAATTCTCCATACCACCCACCCCACCGCAGCCAAGACTCCTATTGCAATGGCAAACTTAAGGATTTCTTTTATTGTCGCATTAACTATTTTTATTGCAACGATGAACACAATAGCTGCAATGCCTATTATCCACAAAAAGTTTAAATCCATAAGATTTGAATATATCTCCATAAGTTCCATAGGATAGTATAGGATTAGAACATATAAAAATGTATTCTTTATTTCACAATCTTCTCCTTCATTTTCTTCTCATTCGCATCAAGCCCGATTTTTCTGAAAAAAACGCATATATTCCTTATATCCCTCTCAAGAAACTCGCTTGCCCTGGAATCTTCAAGCGAGGTCGCCTGCGAGAAATCTATAAATACAGGAATTTCATTGTAATTCAGGATATTGAATCCCGACAAGTCAGCATGGACAAGCCCTGCCTTGTAGAGCCTCCTCATGTTCTCGATTATCTTATTGAAGAAATCTTTGTGATTTTTTGGCTTCTTGTCTTTCATCATGGGGGCAATGGCGTCCCTATCCCCTATGAACTCCAGGACCAGAATGTTAAAAAGAAATGCCAACGGAGTAGGAACAGAAACTCCTGCTTCCCTCGCCTTCAGCAGATTCCTGTATTCCCTCTGCACCCATGTAAAAATTATGCGCCTCTTGCTTTTCTTGATGCTTGCAAACCTTGCATCACTTTTGATATAATCATACATCCTGTTGAAGTCGCAAGTTTCCAGGCGGTAAATCTTGACCATCACCCTTCTGTCATCTTTCGTCAATGCAGAGAAAACGTTGCTTTCCTTTCCTATTGAGATTGGGCTTTCCAGCCCCCTGAAATGCCCCCGGGAAATCAGCCTGAACAGATTCCGATTAGTAAAATCATCAAAGACATTGTGCATTGTCTTGAAATCTTCGCGTTTCTTTGAGGAATGGCGTGGCATAACACATAAATAAGAACGTAGATATATAAAATTAACCTCCAAAAAAACGCTGTATTAATAAATCACTTTCAAATTGATATGCCGTTTTAATGCCGCAGAAATCTAATGCGTATTGGGCGAAGCGCACCACTGCTCTCTTGGCATCTAATCCTGATAGTTGCTCTTTTAAAGCATCAAACTGGCTTGAGTTTATCTTGACTCGCCCTATTAGCTGGCTTCTTCCGTCTGAGTTTTCACATTGAGCTGAGTATTTTCGAACTTCATAAAGGCATTTGTAAAATGACACAAATACATTCCATGCAGTGTCACGACCCATGCTTCCTGCCAATTCATTTTCATGTATTATTGCCACTAGGTTGCTTACAATATTCTTTGTCTGCTTAGTAATGCCATCATACGCCTGAAGAAAATCAAGCCATTCTCTAAAATCAAAGAAATTAGAGGCCGCATCCTTAAAAATAGGACTCCCATCATCAGCATATCTGATGAGATTTAGCCTATGCTTCACTTGTTCCGCGCTTAATATTGAATAATCCGGCAAATCCTTTTCCCCAATTAAATCAGAAATTATATGTTCATCCAATGTTTTTAAAAAATTCAGCTCTCCGTTTGATTGTGTGGATGTTGTTTTTGCTGCCATCTGGATACAATAAAATTGCTAAGATTTTAATTCTTTCTTTTGTTTTACCACCCTATAATAAAAACAACCAAAAAATTTAAATATTACATCTACTATCTAATAGTAACATAATTCTTCCAGAGGCTTAAAGCTGTCTGGAAGGTCATTATCACCTCTTTTTCCCTGGCAAGGTCCTTCACCGGACTTTGCTGGGGTTTTATGCTCATTTCTCACAAAATAAAGAGATTTTCAACAAAAACAAGAGACTAAAATTTAATATTTTCTTTATGGAAATTAATTTATTTGTAGGGTTTTAAAATTATTAGTAATATAGAAAATAATTATTAAAGGCATAATATAAAAAACAAACATTTAAATAATAGGCTATCTTACCACCTGTAAGCCCGTCACGAGAGTACTCAACGGAGCTTACGCTAAATGCAAGCAATGAGCTTGGGAGTTAGTGTAACGGGCTACATAAATTATATTTAACAAAAGCTGTTCAGAACTATATCATATTAATTTTCATAAATACTCATAATTACTAAGGGAATAAATCGTTAGAACCAAAGTAATTGAAGATTAAAGAAATCTAGTTCTGAATTGGCTTAATAACAACAAAACGGGGGAGCATAACTTTCATAACTCATTATTAAAACATTGAGTTTTTAGTTATAACTCCTTCTTCGGAGGTAGAGTAAAATGGGTAAAATAAGCCCTGTAACAGCAAAATACATCATTCATACAAATATTGATATTGAAGGAGTAGTTGACAGGCCTGACATCATAGGTGCTGTCTTTGGGCAGACAGAAGGCTTGCTAGGGGCTGATTTGGAGCTTCGCGAGCTGCAGAAAAGCGGCAGAATCGGAAGAATAGAAGTAAATACAGAAACAAGGAATGGAAAAACATCAGGCTCGGTAATACTTCCTTCTTCGCTTGATAAAGCTGAAACGGCAATTGTCGGGGCTGCTTTGGAGATAATCCAGAGAATCGGGCCCTGCAATGCAAAGCTGCAAGTGTCAAATATTGAAGATGTAAGGGTAAGCAAGAGAAATATGGTCATAGAGCGCGCAAAAGCCCTGCTGAAGCACATGATCGGCACGGTCATCCCTGACTCGCAGGAGCTGACAGATGAAGTTGCTGCTTCTGTAAGAGTGATGGAAATCACAGAATACGGAAGGGACAGGCTGCCAGCAGGCCCTGCAATTGACGACAGCGACGAAGTGATTTTGGTGGAAGGGAGGGCAGATGTATTGAACCTGCTGAAGCACGGGTTCAAGAATGCCGTTGCCCTAAACGGAACTTCAGTCCCTGAAACAATAATTGAGCTGTCAAAGCAAAAAGTCATCACTGTATTTGTAGACGGGGACAGAGGAGGCAGCCTAATCATAAAAGAGCTTTCCAATGTTGCAGACATTGATTATGTGACCAAAGCTCCCGATGGAAAAGAAGTCGAGGAGATAACAAAGAAAGAGATACACAAGGCATTGAGAAGCAAGATATCATGGGAGCAGGCAAAGCTTGAGTTTGTAAAGGATGTTGACAAATTGTCGCCGAACTTTGTCAAAAGGCCGCAGGTGTTCAGGAGGCCTATGCCCCAGAATAACGTGAGGCCGCAGCAGAGTTTCCACCACCATCCTGCTGCTGTGGTGCATCCCAGAAGCGTCGCGCTTAATGACGACCAGAAAAAGGCGTTCAAGAAGATGCTTGAGGATTTGATAGGGACGAGAGGAGCCCAAGTGATAGATTCACAGTTCGCCATTCTAGGCAAGGTCCCTATAAGCGAGCTTCAGAGCGCGCTGAAAAGCCTGAATAATGTCTATGCTGTCATAATGGACGGGCAGATAGACAGGGCCATTGTAGAATCTTCTGAAGGCTCAAACATAAAGTTCCTTGTCGGAATGGAGTCGAGGATAAAGCCTAACGAGACCAAGATCGGCATTGTGACTGTCAATGATTTGTAATTTTTATTTTTTTATTTCAAACTGTTAGAAAGCTCCAATTTGCAGACTTCCAAATCATTCAGTTTGCAGAAGTTCTCCTTTAATGAGTTTGCGGTCTGGACGCCGGACAGCTTGATGTGGTTGTTTATCAGGAATGCAGGGGCGCTTTTGATGTTAAGGGATTTTGCAGATTCTTCCTTCAGATTGAAAATGTCCAGGCTGACTTTTCCCCCTGTCCTGCTGACAAACTCCATTGCATTCTTCCATGCGCGCTGGCTGTTTGCGTCGTTTTCTATTACGAACAGCGCCAGCCTGTTCGGCATGTTTTCCCTTGCAAAATAGAATTTTCCGCCGCCGGCATCATCATTAAGCACGTATCTTTCCCCTATTTTGCCGAAAATCTGCTTCAGCTCCCAGAATCTGGTGTATTTTGTGACATTCTCATCAAAGATATACGAAGGCAATAATCTTAATCCGAGCTCGTCAGCCAGCAATTTGCCTTCATCACTGTCATAATTTATTTCCTCAACCTTAATTCCCGGAAACCATGCCCTTATTATGCTTTTGACCCTTTCAGTATCGCAGTTAAAGCACTTGCCGCTGCTTATTACCATTACTTTTGAGTTTACATTCTCCAGATTTGCAGCAAAGCCATTGCCCTGCGCAATTCCTTCTGCAGCAGAGCCTGTGAAATAAAAGTAGTAAATTCCCCCAATAATTGCAATAATCAGCAGAATCCATATCCATTTTCCGGCTTTTATATCTTCTTCAGGCTCTTTTTCCGGCTCTTCGACCTTAATCTCCTGTTTAATTTCCTCTTTGGCAGGCTTTGGTATGTTGACTATAACCGGAGATTCCAAGGCCTGCTGCTCTTTTTGCTCTTCCTTTTTCTCCTCTTTAGGCTCTGTGATTATCTCAATTTCCTTTTTTGGCTCCGGAATGGCAACAATGTCTTCCTTAGTTTCTTTTGGGGCTTCCTGAATGCCCTCTTTTTTAACAGCCTCTGCTTTCTCCTTTTTTCTTGACTTGCTGCTATTTTTCCTGCCTATCTCTTTCAGGTTCCTTTCTATCCTTTCTTTTGCCTTTTCGTATTCTTCATTAGTTATGACTTCCGTGTCAAAACTCTCTTTCAGAAACATTAATTCCTGCTCAAGCTTTTCTTTCTCTTTATCATCCATAAAACAGCACCAGAAGAGAAATCCGACAAAATTACCACATAAATAAAGCTTTCTATTGATTTTTGCTACTGCTAATTCACAAAAATTATAAATAGCAAAATAAATGATTTTTAGATGTATGAAATAATAATCGGCAGGAAAGAATCAGACAGGATAAAATTCGGCACAGACGGCACGATATTCCTGGGCAAGCAGTACGTCCAGATGGGGCAGACAACTTCAATGTCAAATAAAGTGTACATGGATGTCACGAGATCTCATGTTGTTTTTATTGCGGGCAAAAGAGGCAGTGGAAAAAGTTACACAATGGGCGCAATCGCGGAAGGAATCTATGACCTGCCTGAGGCAATAAGGAATAAGCTGGCCATTGTAATGCTGGACACCATGGGAGTTTACTGGACCATGAAATATCCCAATAACAAGGAGAAGGATCTTCTTGACCAATGGGATCTTCAGGCGAAAGGGCTGAATGTCCAGATTTTCACTCCAGCCGGATATTACAGGCAGTACAAGGAAAGCGGCATTCCGACAGATTTTCCGTTTTCTATAAAGCCGTCAGACATAGATGCTCCTGAATGGCTTATGATTTTCGGCATTCCGCAGAATGAGCCTGCTGCTGTATTGATAGAGAGAGTGATAAATGGGCTGAAAGAAGAAAACAGGGATTTTGACATTAAGGAGATAGTAGAAGCGATACATAAAGATGACAGAGTGGAAAAAGAGTCCAAAGATGCCGCGGAAAACAAATTCCTTTTGGCGGAAAAATGGGGCTTGTTCGGCAGGGAAGGGACAAGAATTGAAGATATTGTCATACCGGGGCAGATTACGGTGCTGGATGTGAGCTGCTATGCCTCAATGGCAGGAGCAGCATCTTTGAGGTCATTGGTTATAGGATTGGTGGCTGAAAAGCTGTTTTTGCAGAGAATGGTGGCAAGAAAAGCTGAAGAGCTGCAGTCTGTAACCCAGGCGCTGCATTTTTTTGAGCCGGATGAAGAAAAGGAAAGCAAAGAGCCGTTGGTATGGCTTATCCTGGATGAAGCCCATGAGTTCCTTCCAAGAGAAGGGGATACGCCGGCTTCGCAGCCTTTGATAACTATATTAAGAGAAGGGAGGCAGCCAGGAATTTCCCTTGTATTGGCAACGCAGCAGCCCGGAAAGATACATAGCGATGTGATAACTCAGTCTGATATTGTCATATCCCACAGATTGACAGCCAACCTTGACGTTGAAGCTTTAAGCATGCTGGTGCAGAGCTATATGAGGGAAGGCATAGACAAGCAGCTTAATTTGCTGCCCCGCGAATCAGGCGCTGCTGTCGTGTTTGACGACACTAACGAAAGGATTTTTCCAATAAGGGTGAGGCCAAGATACACATGGCACGGAGGAGAATCGCCGACTGCAATGGCTTCAAAGGCAAAGGTTTTTGAGTTTTAGAGGTTTCTGAAAAAGGCTATTTTATTCAGCTGCAGAACTAAAATAATCAAAAGGACTCCGAATGCCGTCATTATATAATAACCCGAGCCAATCGCCAATCCTACAGCTGCAACTGCCCATATTGATGCTGCTGTTGTCAGGCCGTGAACATCATTTTTTGCCTTGAATATTGTGCCGGCACCCAAAAACCCTATTCCTGTTGCGATGCCTGCCATTATCCTTGCTGCGTCACTTGGAAAAGCCTCAAGAGCCACCAAAATAAACAATGCAGAGCCTAAGGAAACGAGCATATGCGTCCTTACACCGGCAGGCTTGTGGACAATCTCCCTTTCCATGCCTATCAAGCCGCCAAATATGACTGAAAGAACCAGCCTTATGAAGGTCTCCTGGTATTCTATCATTTTTTCTTTTTAAAAGGCCATTCTCCGGGGGAGTGCGCCATTGATATCATTGAAGCAACAAGCATTATCATGAAGAAAAGCATAAGCGTGAAGCCCCACGGCTTTGATTTAGGATATATATAATACGAAGAAACCAAAAAGCCTATGATGCTGGTCAGCATGAAGCCGCCTGACAGCGGAAATATATTCTTGAATTTGTCCTGAAAATCCATCTGCTTTTCCAAGTTAATGCCTCTTTTTAGGCTGTTGCAAAATTGAAGGTTGCCATCATTATTGCGAGCATCATTACTTTTTACATAAAGCCAGAAGGAAATTGCAATGGGAATTCTGGCTTTACAGCTAAACATTTGAATGCGAGCCGATGGCAACCCGAGCGAATGCGAGGATTTTGCAACAGCCTCTTTTGCATATTCTGAAACTTGGTTTATTTAAATTTAACTGAAAAAAATGGGGTTGTTAAGTTAGCATCGCCTATTTTTGTAGCCACTTTTTCACTTTTCCGTATACCCAAAATAAAAAAGCAGTCCAAGCGTAGATTATTAATCCACCAATAAAAAATGATAGGCTATTTATACTCCAATCTATAAAATATCCCCAGAATATAGGATCGGAAATAATAAAAGCATAAACCATAGTATGGGCTATCAATGATACTCCAATTAGAATGGGAATTGCTTTTAGGGCGAGTTTATCTTTATTGAATAAATAAAAATAAAATGAAAATCCCGCAGTTATAGCCCCTATTACATTTAGGAGGGTGGGCAATTCAAACAAAAAATCAGTGAATGGATATTCGACTAAAACAGGTATTACTTGAATAATAAAAGCTACAAAAAAATACTTTGCAAAATCTTTTTTCGGTTTCTCTAATTTAATATTTCTCGATAGCAAGTTTATCCCCTTTAACCTTACCCCTTAACCCTTCCCCATATAAAACCTTTTCTTATCCTCATCAAACCTCTCAATCGCATACCTGAGCATTGTCCTTGGCATTGTTTTATGGTACTTCTTCAGAAACTCCTCTTCTTTTTTCTGATTTCTCTTTCCTACTTCCCTTAGCATCCATCCGACAGCCTTGTGTATCAAATCGTGCTTGTCATTGAGCAATATCTCTGAAATTTTTAAAGTGTCTTCGAACTGATTGTTTTTTATAAAATGGAAAGTTGAAATTATTGCTATCCTTCTGTCCCAAAGACTGTCAGATTTAGCCAATTCATAAATCACATCTTTCTTTTTGCCAAGAAGATAGCTGCCGAGTATTTTGTCGGCAACGCAGTCTATTAAATCCCAGTTATTGGCGCAGTGCTTGTTTCTTAAATAAAACTCGACTATGCTTTTCTTTTGCTTTTCATCAGCTTTCTCAAACTTATAAGTTAAAATAAAAAATCCTGTCAGCCTGTACTCGTGTATTTTGTTTAAGAGAAGCTTTTCAACATCGGCAATATCCAAATTTACATATCTCTTGGCCAATGCCCTTTGCTCAGGCACTGTAAGCCCGATAAAAACATCGCCTTCCCCGTATTCGCCCTTTCCTGTCTTGAAGAACCTTGAGTAAATTTTTGATTTAGAGGGGCTGCCTAATTTCTGCAATTCCTGTTCTAGTTGTTTCAGCATTTTATAATTTTAAAATCAATTCAGTAAATTTATTAAATGTTTGTGTATTCTCAATGTAAAATGCCAGATTATAAAACTATTTGCAGTTTAATTGATACAAAACCAGCTGAAGCGCAAGCCCAAATTCAAAGATTGCTAGAACAAGACTCTAGAGTATTTTCATTAGCGGAACTTTGTTTAACTTATCATGTTCAAAATCATAATCCTATAGACCCGCGCACTCAAATCGGTTCTTACATTGTTGATAGGTTAAAGGAGATAATAAATCAAAAAGAGGATGCTATAATGACGAGAAGTCCTTTCCTTGACCCACCTTCCGAAGAGTATAGAGAATTAACTCATATGTTGTTATTATATCATGAATCACACACGCAAGGCCATAAAGAAACTGTCGAAGTTGAAGAACCTACGGTATAAAAATTAGTAAAATTTAATTTTTCAATAAATACTTCTCAACGCTGCTTTTCGCCTTTTCCCTTCTTTTATGGTGCTCTTTCAGAAAGATATTTAGTTTGTCAACCAAAATCTGCTTCAATTCACCTGTAAGCAGTCTGCCGCTTTTATAATCGTCATGGATTTTCTTTAATTTTTTGTCGTCTTCCTCGAAAAACCTGAGCCACTGGTAGCTGACATCGACATTAGGATTGCCTCCTTTCTTCCTGTGCTCCTCTATTGTAGCCTGCCCTCCGGAGAATGCGTATTTCATTATTTTGCTCCTGACAGTTTTTTCGTCATCAGTTGCATAGACTGAAGTGTTCTCTTCCGAAGAAGACATTTTTCCCTGGCTTTCCATTCCCTGCAGCCCAGGCAAGAACATGCACTGTATTGATGCCGGCTTGAAATAGCCTAGTTTTGGAATCACATCCCTTGAAACTCTGAAATGTGGATCCTGGTCAATTGCATGTGGGATCAGGCAAGGCATTACTTTCTTTTTCAAAACACATGGCAAAAAAGCAGGGACTGCCTGCATTGCCGTGTAAAATATGCTGCCTATGTTGCTTTCATTGCCCATCCCAAACGAAGAATTTACAGTCGAAAATGTTATTTTCTTTGCAACCTTCACAGCTTCAGGATACATCAGATTGGCGTGCTTCGTGTCAATTATAAAATGGGTCTTCTTGGGGTTAAAACCTACTGCAGCAACATCCAGCATGTTCTCATTAAGGTATTTTTGGCCGCTTTCCCAACTCAATTCCTGCTTGAACAAAAACTTCTCTTCATCAGGAAACTGGAAGTAAAGCTCAACATCAAATTTGTCCTGCAGCCACTTTGTAAAAAGCCAAGGCACAAGATGCCCCAGATGGACATTGCCGGAAGGCGCCCTTCCTGTATAAAGAAAGAACTTGTTGCCCTTTTCATACTCATTAAGCACGAAATCCAAATCACGATGGGCAAAGAAAATGCCCCTTCTCAGGAAATGATGCAGTTCTTTTGTGTGCTTCTTGATCCTTGAAAGCAGCCTTTCATCAATTTTTGAAACGCCGAATTCCCTTATAATCTTATCATAATCCACATTGCCTTTGACTTCCCATGGGGTGACAGTAAATCCGCCGCTTTTGTCCATATCAGTTAATGGCTTTTTCCATTTATATAAATCTTATGGAAAGTTTTAAATATAAAATTAAAATAGTGCATTTGGGGTGCTTATCATGGACTTAAACAAGATAATGACAAAAAAAGGATTTATTTTCCTTGTGATTTTCAGCCTGTTGGTTTATGCAGGCGACAAGATAAACTTCTCTCCATTGGTGGGGGCAGATAATCAGTTCTTCACACTGTTCCAGTTCTTCGGCCCTATTGCAGGCAGCTTCTTGGGCCCTGTTGTCGGCATCCTTGCAGTATTAATTGCTGAAGTAGGGAATTTCCTTATTGTAGGCAAAGAATGGACATTGATCAATCTTGTCAGGTTATTGCCAATGCTCTTTGCAGCATATTACTTTGGGACAAGAAAGGAAAAATTAAACCTATTGGTTCCGTTGCTTGCAATACTTGCATTCATAGTACATCCTATTGGAAGGCAGGTTTGGTTCTTCACATTGTACTGGACAATCCCTATAATCGTAAAGCTGCTGCCTGACAAATACTCCCAGAACGCTTTCCTCAGGAGTTTAGGGGCAACATTTACAGCACATGCAGTAGGAGGAGCAGCATGGATATGGACAGTTAAAATGACAGCAGAGCAGTGGGTTGGGCTGATTCCGGTAGTTGCTTATGAAAGGCTGCTTTTCACAATTGGAATCGCAGGCTCTTATATTGCCTTCAATACATTATTGGACAAATTGGACACTAAATTGACTGCTGATTTGGTTGATATTGATAAAAAGTATGTGGTGTCTAAGGGGATGTTTGGGATTTAAAAAATGCTATATCGAGATGATGGAATAATACTTGAATTTTACTTGAATGGCCAAGATGTAACAGGTATTGATGGCATAAAAAGAATTGATAGATTAGAGGAGATTTTAAGGCTTCATCAGCAATTTAAGACTGGCTTGACGCTTTTGCTCACTCACAAAGAGCCAAACTGCCATACTGGCAACCCCAGGTTTACTAAATACTATGGAATTGGTGAAATGCATATTGAAGATGGTAGGTTAATAATAACAGAAGGATATGAATGGGATTGGGGTTTTGATCCAAGAACAAGAGACCTTGAGGGCGTACAAAGTGGTTCTGGTATTGCAAAGCCCCCACATCATAGACTGATAGACCAAAAGAATTTAGAGGAAGGAGTTTATGTTGTATTCCTACCTCTTGTAGAGTAATTCCTCATACCTCTATCTGCTGTACTCCAACAAATTCCTCAGAAATCTCTGGCTGCTCTTCTGTTTGTAAATACGCCCGTATTGCTTCTTTTGTTCTTTCCAACAGCTGGTTCATATCCTTGGCTTGCGTATGGCAGCCCGGCAGCCCCACTACCTCAGAAACCAGCCAGCCATACTCATCTTTTTCAACAATAACTGTATATTTTTTTGCCATTGTCATTACTATTGTTTATTGATTTATAAAATTATCGTTGATGCTGTTGTAAGGATACATTGCAGTAGAATTATTTCTTCTTATATTTTTCAACAATTTTCCTTATATTATCCAATTCCTGCTGCGCTGGCTTTTGAATATCATCGCCCAATTTCCAGTATTTCTGGGCATGGTAAACCAAAGGCTCTTTGCCTTTTGGAGTGTAAGTATGAACGGCTTCTCCAACAAAAATAAGATGGCTGCCAAGCTCTATAATTTTTATTAATTTGCATTCCGCATTCAAAGCAGCGTCCTCTACCATAAAAACATCAATCTTCTTTGCCTTGAAGAACTTGAATCCAAGCTCTTTTAATGCCCCTATCTTGTCGGTATTTTTTCCAGAACTGCCTCCTGCAACGCTTGACAGCACATTTTGGTCAGAAGCGGCCAAATTGACTCCAAATTCTTTTGTTTTCCTTATGTTTGCTGCAGTTGCGTCATCAGGTCTTATGCAGACTGCAATCAATCCCGGAGAATAAGAAATATGATGAGTCCACTCGCATGCCATTATGTTGTAGCCATAATGGCCGTTGCTTGTAATCAAGCCTACATTAGTTACAAACTGCTTTGTTTTTTCATCTCCCCATGGCAAATCCATATTCTCACCTTTATCCTATATAGTTAGTATTCTTCCTGTCAATACCGCTGACAAACTCTATATTTATATCTTTTGGCTCCTGAACTGCGTTTGGAAATGAAACAAGCGGAACTAGCTTTTCCATGCTGTGTGATAATTCCGTAACCGTATGATCTGCTCCAAAATAATGATTGCTTATCTCCAATACAAGAGCCCTTGTTGCTGCCTCGTCATAAGAGCCTATCGAGTGAATATACTCATGCAGTACAATGTGGAATAGGTAATATTTGTACAATGAAGGATTTTTCTGGACTATTCTTGCCAAAGGCCTCTTATTTATAATTATCATGTTTGCGTGTGGAGAATAAAAAGCCCCTACAAAGCCGTTGCTATGATCTCCTAAATCAGCGACTCCGACAATTAGTCCTGCCTGCTCCAGTCCAATAAAATCTCTTACAACCTCTTTAGCTAACTCAAATATGTCGGCAATTGTCTTTGCCTTTTCCAGTTCTTTTTCATAATTCATTTCAATCCTCAATTAAAATAATATTATGCAGGCCGAAGGGGGTAAACAGCCTGCATAACTTCATTCTAAAAACAAGAGTTTATTCCTTTTCCAGCTGCCTTATCCTTTCCCCTACGCCTTTGGATTCCTTTTCCAAGGTGTTCTTGTATTCCTTCAGCATCTCCACCCTTTCTTCTTTGGTGAAGAAGCTCCTTGTTCCTGTTCCGCAGCACCCGTATGCTTCCATTTTACGCACCTCCGTTCTAATATCGGTTATACGATATGTAAATATGCCCTTCTATATAAATATATCGGTTTTACGATATTAGACCATGATAAGCATTAAATACTACTAATTTATTTTATATTTCATGGAAGACTGCTGCGAAATGAAGGGATTCCTTACATTCATAGTGCTGAGACTGATAAGCAAGAAAGAAATGTCCGGGCAGGAGATAAGGGAAGAGCTGAAAAAAAGAAAAGGCACAAATCCAAGCCCAGGCACAATTTACCCGGTTTTAAAATTCCTTAGGAAAAACGGATTTATCGAGGAAATAAAAAGCAGCGGCAAAACCAAGAAATACCGGCTGACAAAAAGGGGCAAAAAAGAGCTTGAGATAGCCACTGCCAGATTCTGCCTGATATTTTACGACATGAAAGAAGATTTTGAGAGGAGGTGCGGATAAAATATCTCTTGATTTCTTATTTCAATAAATCGCTGACTGAAATCACTTCTTCTCCGTTTCTATACAGTATACCTTTGATTAATTTAATATCTTCATGCAAATCCATAAATGGTGTTAAATGACGTAGTTCTGTTTTTCTGTCAGTCAGAATCTCTGGAGCAGGGATGCTAGAGTTCAACAGTGCCCTGAATTGGACTCGTGGATCCCTATAGCGCCCCCAATAGCCATCTACAACATACAAGTAAGCTAAATTTTCCATTAAGCCTTCAATTTGACTTGCATCATCCATTAATTTATCAAGAGGTAATTTTATTATAGGGAGTTCTTTAATTCCATAAAAGCTTTTTCTATTATAATCGGGCAATCCGATTAATTTACTGTGTTTATAATACCCCAACGTACCTTGTGCCAAATCCCACCCATAGAATTCGCATTTACGAAAGCTTACTTCCAAAGCATTAAACAATTCTTCTCTGCTAACCTCTTTAAATCCTATTAGGACACCATTTCCACTTTCTAATATTTTAAGTTTTATAGGCTCCAGAATTTCTTTTAAATTTCTCATAAAGCTTTAGGAATCAAATTCCAATTAAAAATCTTCTCACAATCTTTAAATATTCTAAATTTTATAGCCAATTTGATGAAAAACCATGAAGTAGCAGAGCTTCTCAACAAAATAGCGGATTATCTTGAATTGGAAGAAGACACTTTCAGGGTAAGGGCTTACAGGAAGGCTGCTTTGGTCATTGAAGGCCTGTCAGAAGATATTGATGAAATAGCCAAAAAAGGGATTGAAGCATTGGAGGAACTGCCGGGAATAGGGGAAGGCATCGCTAAAAAAATCATTGACTTTCTGGAGAACGGCAAATCAAAACACCTCGAAGAATTGAAGAAAAAAACCCCTATTGACATGGAAGGGCTGAGGGAGCTTGGAGGAGTGGGCCCAAAAACAATACTCAAGCTTTACAAAAAATTAAAGGTAAAAAATGTAAAGGAGCTGGAAAAAGCGGCAAAACAGGGCAAGATCAGGGAGATAGAAGGGCTTGGCCCGGTTGTCGAAAAAAATATACTGAAAAGCATTGAGTTTTCTAGAAAAAGCAAGGGAAGGGTTTTGCTTGGCTATGCGCTGCCTGCAGCAGAGCAGATTGTTGAAAGATTAAGGCAGATGAAGGAAGTGCAGAGGGCAGATGTAGGAGGTTCTTTAAGGAGGAGAAGGGAGACAATAGGGGACATTGATATCCTTGTCACTTCTTCAAATCCAGGGAAAGTGATTGATTTCTTCACAAAAATGCCGGATGTTCAGCAGGTGCTGGCAAAAGGACCTACAAAATCCTCAATCAGGATAGAAAACATTCAGGCTGACTTGAGGGTGCTGCCTGACAATATTTACGGCGCTGCCCTGCTTTACTTCACAGGCAACCAGCAGCACAACATAGAATTGAGGAAGATAGCAATCCAGAAAAGGATGAAGCTGAGCGAGTATGGTCTGTTTGACAAGAGAACAAACAAGCTTATCGCAGGCAAAACTGAAGAAGAAGTCTACAAAAAATTAGGCATGGATTACATTGAGCCTGAAATAAGGGAAGATGAGGGGGAAATACAGGCTGCAATGCAGCACAGGCTTCCAAAATTAATTGGATATGGTGACATTAAAGGAGACCTGCAGATGCACACCAGATGGAGCGACGGCTCGAACACGATTGAGGAGATGGCCCTAGCTGCTAAAAAATTAGGCTATGAGTATATTGCAATTACCGACCACTCTGGGCATCTGGGCATCGCAAAAGCCCTTGACAAAAAAAGGATACTTGAGCAAAGAAATGAGATTGACAAGGCAAATAAAAAAGTCAAAGGCATTGCTATACTGCAGGGAACGGAAGTTGACATCAGCTCTGACGGCTCTGTTGAAATGGAGGATAATGTGCTAAAGCAGCTTGATGTTGTTGTTGCATCCGTTCATTCCGGCTTCAAGACTCCCAAAGACAAGATGACAAAAAGAGTAATGAAAGCAATGGAAAATGAGCATGTTGACATCATTGCCCATCCTACCGGAAGGTTAATTCAGAAAAGGGAGCCTTTTGAGATTGACCTTGATGCATTTTTTGACAAGGCAAAGGAGACTGGCACAGTTCTGGAAATCAATGCTTACCCTGAAAGGCTTGATTTGAGGGATTCTCATGTGAGGGCTGCAATCAAAGCAGGCGTTAAATTAGTAATAAGCACAGATGCCCATCACGCCGACCAGCTCAATTTTATGAGATTTGGAATTGCAACAGCAAGAAGGGGATGGGCTGAGAAAAAGGACATAATAAATACAAATTCAATGAAGGAAATGATGAAGATGCTCAAATGATGCAAATTCGGAATTATTTAGCTTTCTGAAGTTATATGTAATTCATTCCGTCGCTTCGCGACCAAATTTCACTCGGCGGAATTTTTACTGCCATTAAAATTCCGTCTCGAATCAATTTCAATAAATGGCGAGGCGGAGCGATGCCATGAAAATCAAAGATGTTCAGGATGCCGAAAATCTAATCAAGATTGTCTGCTGATTTTCGTGCATGATAGGACAGCGACATGTGAGCAAGCTCGCTTCGCTCACTCGCATATCCCCCGCACCGGCATTGCCGGAGGCGGATTGAATACTAATAATAAAAAGCTTCAGGATAGTGAATTATTATGCAAATTCGGAATTTTTAATAACAACATTTAAAAGTCAATACACAAATATCTTGTCTTAAAATGCCGCTTGAAGCTTATATCAGCCTTATAAGGCAAAACAAGTATATCTATGCCCTGACTATATTGGTTATCTCCTATTTTCTGTCTGAGCTTTTGGTCTTTATTTCCGAAAAAATCATCCTGAGGCTGACTAAAAAAACAAAAACCGACATTGATGATTTGATTGTAAAGAGGATTAACAAGCCGATTTCGCTTATACTTCTGTTAATAGGCCTCAGACTTGCTTTACTGCCTCTTGGAATAAAAGAAAGCATACTGAATCCTATTGAAAGCGTAATAATGTCCTTTATCATTATCATCCTGACTTATATTATTATTGCGGTCTTCGACATTCTCATAGACAACTGGGGCAAGAAGGTGGCTGAAAAGACAGAATCCAAGCTTGACGACCGGCTTATTCCTGTAATACACAAATTCTCCAGGATATTTATTTCTGCCATCGGGCTTTTGTTTGTGCTGCCTGTCTGGGGAGTTCAGATTGGCCCATTATTGACAAGCCTGGGAATTGCAGGAGTTGCAGTGGCATTTGCGCTGCAAAGCACATTAGGCAATATTTTTGGCGGAATGTCCATAATAATTGACAAAAGCGTGAAAGTAGGGGATAAGATAAGGCTGGACAGCGAGACCATGGGGACTGTGATGGACGTCGGCTTGAGGAGCACGAAGATACAGACATGGGACAATGAGATGATTACAATTCCAAACGGCAAGCTTGCCGACTCAAAAATACTAAATTTTTACGAGCCTGGGCCGAGCGTCAGGGCTGCCGTGGATTTCGGGGTTGAATACGGCTCGGACGCTGACAAAGTAAGGAAGGTTGTTACAGAAACACTCCACAAAATAAATGGAGTTTTGAAAGAGAATGCTATAAAGAAAAATGAGCCTGCAATCAAGGTAGTCATGATGGAAATGGGGGATTTTGCGCTTAAATTCCGGGCATTGTTCTGGGTCGAGTCATTTGACATAAAGTTTGACACCAAGGCACTGGCGACGGAAGAAATATACAATGCACTGAACAAGGCGGGAATTGGGATACCTTTCCCTACAAGGACAGTTCATATTGTTGACAAGGAAAAAAGAAAAGCCAGATGAGCTTAATGGGATTTTATTTTTTTCCTGCAATCCTTCTTAGCTTCTCAATAAGCCTATCATGGCTTAATTGAGTTTTTCTTTTTTGCTCTTCTGCAATTTTCATAACTTCTATATCTGCAATCCTTTTTTGGGCTTCTGAAAGAGATATGTAGGATTCTTTCGGCACAGATTGGATCTTTTTAGAAATATTCTTTTGAGCGGCATTTTCCGCATGCTTCCTGCCTAAATAAGCCTGTTTTGGGAATCCAGGAGGGGCAGAATACCTGTTCTGCCGCCATTGCAGGCCAGATGGCTTTTGCGGGTTTTCGCTTTTCTTCGCAAATGACTTTTTGTAAATGTGAAGCGTGATGAGCACCAAGTCAACAGCAAGAACAAGGAGTGCTATCATGCCGAAAACCATTCCCGTGCCTACTTTTTCCGTGCTGCCGGCATCAGCCTCTTCCATGCTGCCTGCCCCTACAGAAAATCCCACTTCCGCCTTTGACGACAGTTTTCCCGAGAAGCATTGGATGTAATAGAGGTAATGTCTGCCCGGATTGAGGGAAAGCCCTGACAAGTGCCGATAGCCATACTGCTCTTTCATCTTCGTTTCAAAATTTTTTGGATTTTCGTAAAGCCTGTTGTCGGCGTAGATGCATTCGGAATCCATGCTAGTCCTGACTGCAAGCATCTGGGCCTGCCCTTCATTGTAAACGGAAGGCGTCAGGGAGGATATCTCAAGCCCGCCATTTTCGGCAGATGATTCATTCTGCATCGAGGCATTAGCTGAAATATTCTGATCCCTGATATTTCCAGCTGGAATTTGCACAGGCTCTGCCCCGGCACCGCTCTCTGTCTCTTCATTTATTTTGCCTGAAAGTTCCTTGTATAGCCCTCTCTGCTTGAGAACCAGCAAAGCTATGAAAACAGAAGTCACGACCAAAATAAGGAGCAAAAGATACTCCCCTTTTATTATTTTTGACAGCTTACTTTCTTCTGGCATATTTGGAATTTTTCCCCGCTAGACTCCTGAGCCTTTCAATTGCGGCTTCTTTGCTCTTTTTCTTTAACTCCGAAAAATAGGCCTCCAACGGCACAAACTCCTCTTTTATTTCTTTCGCGGTTTTTTTTAAGGGCCTGAGGAGCCTTTTCCTTACAGGCACTTCCCATATCCTCCTGATGCCTCTTGCAGCGGAATTATTGGAGTAGGCTTTCTTAATCTGCCTGCCTGCGGCTTTCCATTCCTTTGCAGAGTCCAAGCCCTTGATTGAAAATGCCCTGTTTTTTGCGGCTTCGTGCATTTTCTTCGCCAGAAAAACTACATTAAAAGCAAAAATGAGGACTGCCAATGCAACTATAAAAGAGACGTTGCTGAAGTTTCCATTGGAAATTCCTGCTTTTGTTCCTTCTTCAGGCTTTTGGACCGGGCTAACGGCTTCTTTTCCAACTGCAAATTCTACTGAAAGCTCTGCAATCTGGCTCTTGAAAAAGCAGACTGCCTTGTATTTCTGCCTGCCTTCCTCTGCCAGTATGCCGGAACTATGGCTCCAGCTTCCGTCAAGATTTTCTGTCTTCTTCTCAAATACCCTCACATCAGCAAAATCTTCATCAGGTGAATAGGCGCATTCCGCATTCTGATTGGTCTTTACGGACAGCTTTGCGTCTTTTGTGGGAAAATTCAAAAGGGTTGTGGAGGTGATTGTGAGGTTTTCGGAATCCAAGATTTTGGCGGTTTGGGCATATGCCCCATTGGAAAATGCCATTCCTGCCATTACCAAAACTGATATCACTGCAAAGAAATTTTTAAACATCATATGCCCTCTTTTAGTGTTGATTTATCATTTCCCTGCAAAGTTTAAGTATTTTTCTTTTTCCTCCTGTAAAGAATATACAAGATAATTATTATAGCCATCATTACAGAGAAAGAAATGAAGTTAAATGGCTCGTTATTTCCTGATTCTGCTGCATTGCTTGCAGGGGCTGTTTCAAATCCTTTCAGGCAGCTCTCCATTAAAAGCTCGTCCTCAATCAATGCGCAAATCTGCCTGTCATTTTTTGCTTTTGCAAGCGCTGCAATGCACAAATCCTCATAAGCGCTGTTCCTGCAATCAGCAATCAGCTCTTCTTGAGGCTTATCAGAATATAATGCCAAGTCATCTGACCTGCTTAGTGCAGCAAGGCACAAGTCAGGGTAAGGGCTGCTTTCACACTCTTTAATCTGCTCCTCTATTGTAGCGGCATTTGCATTAAACAAGGAAATTAGCAAAATTGCAAGGATTGCATACTTCATAACTTTTTATTGAGCTACTTAAATATAAATATTGCTATAGTGAGTAGGGTTATTTTGGCAAATCAGGAATAACACCCTTATTCAGAAACCCTAAAGTCCGTTCAACTTCTCCCTTTTTTGTAACTTTCCTTAAATGGTCAATATAATCCTTATAAATTAATTTATGAAACTCTGTTTCAGTTAGCATCTTAAATCCGGAAAGATAGTTTTCTAATGCCGTAATTGCATTTTTACGATGAGTTTTTTGATTACTAAGCCACTCTGTACCCTGAGACGGATAATGATCCCAAACATAACCCCACAGTGATAGTATATCTATTTCTGCTTCACTTCTATAAAAATTTGTGAGTAGCCTATAAAATTCCAAAGGTTTAGCTGTAATAGGAGGATTATCTGGTGAATCTCTATCTCGAACTTGATATTCAAACCTTTTTGAATCCTCTTTTATATATTCAACACTCTTATCGAAATTAGTTGTTATTTTATCATAAATCCCTTTTGATTTATCCAATATCTCTTCTACGTCAACTTCTTTCTCATTAAAATCAATCGAAGCCAAATACATACTTAAATGTCTTGTATGGGCATGTACAAGATGAGAATTCCAAAGCGAGTATTTTTCTCTTTGACTATAATAAGCTAATGCATCAATTACTATTACAAGGTCTATGTAATCTTTAATTTTATTTTCAATTAAGTCGGCAATCGCAAAATGTGCATTAAGATAATTTGGATGATTTTTTGGGACATTTGCAAGAATATCAATAGCCCTTGCATAATTTTTATAGCCGCCTCCATTAATTAGACTATTAGCTTCGGCTATGCTATTGTCGTACCTTTCTCTACGTCCAATTGATTTTTCTGCAGCTTCAGCCAATTGAACCAACGCTGAAGGAAGTAAACTCAGGATTAAGCCACCTAGACCACCATATACTGTGTATACTGTGATATCTCTTCTCCTCTTGTTAATCTCTTCAGTTCCTTCTATTCCATCTATTGTTTCAGTAAGTCCCATTTTAGTCTATAATATTCTATAAGGTAATTTTTAA
>CAYVTQ010000008.1:37397-38621 GCA_964454865.1 uncultured Methanosarcinales archaeon | reverse complement strand
TTCTTCAAGGATTGCAGACAATCTTGAAAAATTCTTCAGGATACTGAATAGTTACTTGATTTAGCAAACTTTATATATTAGTTCTTTAATTATTGTAAGAAGACAAAAATGAGGTTTAGATACAGAAAATCACAGGCAGCCATGGAGTTCCTGATGACTTATGGCTGGGCAATTCTGGTAGTTCTTGCAGCTATTGCAGCGCTGGCTTATTTCGGAGTATTAAGCCCTGAGAAATTTCTTCCTGAGAAGTGCATCCTGCAGCCGGGAATTGCGTGCGTCAGCCACAAGGTGGAGCCGACAAAAGTGACTCTTGTTATCTCTAACGGCATGGGCAGGACTATAACAATTGACAGCATCGCAGTAGGAAGCTGCTCGGGCACATTTTCTGAGCAGATGCTGAGCGGAACAGACCATACCTTCGTTGTGGGAGGCTCATGCAGCAACGGCATTGCAAAGGACAAGTATAAGGGGGATATAACGATGACCTACACGGAAAAAGATACTAATCTCTCAAAAACTGTATACGGCAACTTAAATACTAAGATAGAAGGGTAGAATAAAAATAATGGGATCGCCAAAAGGTTATAAGCTGACTGGACTGGTTGTGCTGATTGTAGGCATTCTCTTCTTCCTGAGGGATAATGGATTAAACCTTATAGGCGATACAAGCGGATGGTCAATTTTTATAATATTGATAGGGGCTGCAATATTGTCAACAAATTCAGCCTCATTGATAAAAAGTGCATATAACAATAGTTCCAGGAAAAAATAGGAGGTGTGATTAAAATGTACAATAGAAAATCTCAGGCAGCGCTTGAATTCTTAATGACTTACGGATGGGCTATTCTTGTAGTCCTTGTGGCAGTGGGCGCTTTGGCTTATTTCGGCGTTTTGAGCCCCGACAAGTTTCTGCCTACAAAATGCGCATTGCAGCCGGGCATAGGATGCCTTGACTCAAAGGTAACAAGCGGCACAATCAGCATTGTCCTGCAAAACTCATTGGGATATGACATGACCGGCGTGTCAGTAAAGGCTCAGGACTGCGGAGCGTCATCATCCTCATCATTGACCAACGGCGAAAAAAGAATATTCACAATAACGTGCAGCCCGGCATTGGCTGTAAGCAAGTATAATGGCGGATTGAACGTAAGCTACACAATAACAGAGACGGGATTGAGCCATACAAATCAGGGCACTTTGACGCAAAAGATAGAATAAGCCTTT
>CAYVTQ010000008.1:0-37297 GCA_964454865.1 uncultured Methanosarcinales archaeon | reverse complement strand
ATTATGGAAAGCCATAAAGTAATATTTGCCCTGCTGAGCATAGCGGCGATGGCTTTGCTTATCGGCCATGTAAAAGGTGAAAAAGAGGTTTTCTCAGGGGCAGTGCTGACCGGAAAGGGGATATCAATAGACAACAAGACTTTTACTTTCCTGTATGATCTGAATTCCGAAAAGATTTTTGTTGATGCTCCGGCATCAGGCGTGATAATCAGCAGGGGGGAGTGCGATAAGAGGGATGCCTACAAAATATGCATAGACAGGGCTAATTTCTCATCAAGAAATTATACTACCTATGTGGATACTTATGAGCTGGGAGTAAGAGTATACAAAATAACGCCAGAAATAGTTGTCAACAGGACGGCAAGCATAGGCGAGTTATTGCAGGGGGAAAAGAGCATTGTAAGTGTTACAATCGAAAATCCAAGTGATTTTGAAGTTGAAAGCATAGAATACAGGGAGGATTTCTCAAAATTTGACATTTCTGAGCTGGAAGGATGCGAAATAAGGGATGGAGTGGTGTACTGGAAAGGATTTTTGAGGCCGAAAAACGTGAAGAAGTGCTCTTTTAAGATAGCGGCGTACAAAAAGATGGCTGCTGAAATGGTGGCCAATCTGTCCTATAATGACGGATTTTCCACAATATATGCGCAATCCTCAGTCCTGGGCATTTCTGTCAAGGACAAGCAGCTCAAAGTGTCCACATACAAGCCTTCCGTGCTCGAGCCGCTTATAATCTTCCAATACAGCATGCTTCTTGAGAACCTGAATACAGGAGAAAGCATAAGCGTACAATCATCCAGCCTGTTGCCGTCATATCTGAAGGTAAAAAAGAAGCCTGACGAATTTTGGGCAGAAGGGAATAATATCAGGGCAAACATAAACCTGAAGCCCGGCGAAAAGAAGAATTTGACGCTGACAATAGAGCCCGGTGCAGCAGGAGATATGCCTATAAAGCACAGGTTCAGGTATGCCATCAATAATCTGGAGGATGAGATGGAATATGAGGATGGTGTGCTGATAAAGGACATAAAGCCGGAAATAGCCTTGATTTTGAGCAGCGAGGCGCCAAAGCCCGGCGAAAAATTTGTTGCTGCAGTGGACTTGAAGAACCCAAGCATATACCATGACTTGAAAAATATAAAGGCAGAGCTTGCTTCAGAATTCTCAGAAACGCTGTCAAGCGAGCTTAAAACCCTGAAACGCAATGAATCCTATAGAATCATAAGCAACACGCTGATAGCTCCAAATGGCATTGATAAAAGGCAGTATCCGCTTAATCTGACCGTTTTTTATGATTTTAATGATAAGCTATACAGGACTGGGAAAAATGATTTGATAGGCAAAAGCGCTGCCATTATTGAAACTATGGGAAGCGGCGAGACAAATATCTCATTGTCCAATATGAGCCAGGCTAAAGCTAATGATAACTCATCTGTTATTGTTATACCAGAGCAAAAAGATGATGGCAGCGCCAGTGCTGATAATGCCCCCATGAGCGATAAAAGTGGAGAAAGTGAAAACAAATCATCTGCAGCAGAAGATATTCAGGCCCCTCAGCCGCAGGAACAGCAGGCTCCCTCAAAGCCCCAGAGCACAGGAGCAGAAGAATCTTCAAGAACAACCCTGCCAGGCATAGAATTCTCGCCTAAGAACATAGTGATAGTTATGGTATTTGTATTGTTTGGCGTTTTGATTACGTTAAAGTTTGTTTTCAGGAGCAGGGGGGAGTGAAGTTGAGGCTGTATTGTTAAATAAACCTTTTAACTTCAAGGCTTTTGGCAAAGGTAAACTAACAAATCTTTTTTGCTGATATTGCTCACAATCATTTGCGCTTTCGCAAGCAGTATTTCATATTTTTATCCTAATGCAATGAAAATAATTATTATTCTTATTTTCGTCGTTTTTCTTTAATAAAGCCATAATGAAAAACGACAGCCGCGCATCAATTCCCATAAAGCGACGACATTAATATAAATTCCAGCTAATGTGGGCTGGCAAATGTCGCAATAAAGGAAAAGAAGGGCAATAAAAGGGGGTCAAGGAAGGATTTTTATAAGTTATAATGGTAAAAGTAATAATTAATCTATTGTGTAGGATAAAAAAGAAGAAAAATTATTTTATGAGTATATAGCCCAAGTTCAAATTAGAGAATAAAATAAAAATTTAAGCCTTATTTGCTCGCCTTCTTCTTGTACCAGTAGCCGACCAATAATGCTATCAGCACAAGCACTGCGACTGCTACAGCAACCTTGGCTCCTCTTCCTGCAGTTGGCTGTGGAACTTCCGGAACTGTGATTTTTTCCTTCTCTTCTGCTGCTGGAGGCGCAACAGCTTCGCCTGTCGGCGTTTCTCCTGTTGGAGTCGGAGCGATTTCTTCCGGCGCCCCTTCCCTGCTGCCTACAGCGAAAGTGCTGAATCCTGGTGTTTCTGCCTCATACATAGCATTAGTGCCGTCGCTGCCTGTCTTTGCTGTCTTTAGCTGCACCCACCCTTCAGTATACCTGTACAATGCCACGCCGTCTTCCGAAATTCCGTTCTGGCTCAGCCATGCTGTCGGGACTTTAAAGCTGATTTTTGCCTCCTTGATGTCGGCATTTGCAAGGTTGCTCTTTGTTATCTCCAGATATTGGAATACTTTTGCTGCAGCCTCTGCCTTCTTTGGATTGCTCTTCAGCTTCTCCACTTTAAGCTCCACATTCTTGACTTCAGTACCGACCTGTATGGAGATTTCAGTAAGCGCGATTTCCGGCCTTGATATTGTCATCTTAGTCGGCGTGTCTGGAGTTATGCTGCTCCATACCTTTGCAGTTGATGAAACTACATTGTTCGCTATTGGAGCTGCTCCTCCGCCGCCTCCGCTGCTGCTGGATGTTGTTGTTGAAGCCGCTGCAGCCGCTGCAGCTGCGCTTGTAGTAAAGTTAAAAGTTCCATTAACCAGGCAATTTTCCGCCCTATCGCATGTGGTTACATTATAGTAATATAACGTGCTTGCTGTCAAACTGCTTAATGTTGTGCTGTTTGTCGGGCTGAATCCAGCTACTCTTGAGAATGTGCCCAATGCAGTTGTTGTTCCATAATTCACAGTCATATTAATTGACTCATTGGAAGCTGTTGCAGTAATTGTAACTCCTGTAGCTGACAGGCCGCTGGCGCTTATGGATGTAGGGGCTGGGGGTGTTGTGTCGTTAACAGTAAATGTCCTATTAGCCTGATTCAAATTCTCACTGGTGTCATAAACATAATAAGATATGTTGTATGTTGAGCCATTGGTCAGATTTCTTATGATTGGCCCTGTGCATAAATGCGTGCCGTCATTTAAATTTTCAAATGCCATATTGATTCTTTCCGTCAGCACGCTGCCGCTGAGATTATATACATAACTGCAGTTCTTCGCATCAGCGCTCACTGTTATGTTAGGGAAAAACACTATTATATCCTGAGATGGATTGGCAGTAGGCTTGTTTATTGTAACAGTAGGGGGTGTTGTGTCATTCACGCCTACGACATGGCTGTAGTGGGGAACAAAGATGATTGTTCTGCCGCTGAAGGTGTAATTCCAGCATGGAACAGTGTTTGTCCTTGAATATGCCGCGCTGCCCGAAGCGCATTGAGTTACATTTATTTTGGTGGTTAAATTTGTGGCATTCGGCACCCACCAAAGTTCCCTGGCAGTGCCTGTCCCATTAGATGAAATATTGACAGGCAATTCCACTCTTCCATAATAGGCATTGTAATCAGAGATGAAATTATTAATGCTTTCATTAAAGAATACCGATCTCAAAATAGTAGCTGACCAGTTGCCCTCTAATCCTTTTATCCCTCTTGATTCATTTATAATAGGGGTGAAGTTTATTCTATCCCAGTTTGCTTTGGTGCCGTTAAAGTCGCTTATGGAAATGTTATATGTCGCGTTGATGTCAAAAGTCAATTCGTAAAAGTTATTGGTGGTGTTAGAGCCGTTGCCGCCAACTTTACTAAATCTTCCGCTGTCGGTCTTAACTCTGATAGTTACATTTGTCAGGTTCTCTTGGTAAATAAGGTTGAAATAATCCTCCATGCTTTGGCTTGCATTATTGAATTCGTAGTCCACTGATACTACAAATGTCACAGGGCTGCTGTTTCCTCTGTTGCCTACTGAGTCGTTAATAGTGAACTTAATTACCTTAGTGCCAGCTGTCAGGTTAATTGTCGCATTGTATGTTATGTTTACTCCCGGCTCTGCAAATGCGTTAACTAAGCCACTGGCATTGGGTGCACTTGAAATATTGTATATTGTATCGCCGAAAATTCCATCTGCAGTGCCCAGATAATAGCCGACAATCACATCCAGCTTGTTCCCCCTGTCCATGAACGAGCCGTTTAAGTTTACCTGCCCATTGAAAATTTCGCTGGGCTTTGGATTGTGTATCACTACCTCAGGCCCCACATCATCAACAAAGAACTGGTACAGCTGGGTTACTGAATTGCCCACGAAATCAGATGCTGTAACAGTTACTGTCCTGTTGGCTGCAGAGCCCCTGCACGCCGTGTAGTTAAATGGATAAATCAAAGAGCCGTTCATTTGATTGAAACTTGCGGCTACGCCAATGCCTGTAAAAGGTATAACAGTTGAATTACAGCTTGAAGTCCAGCTTAGATTCTTCATTTGGCCCGCCCCGCCGCCTATCGCCGTAAAGTTCAGGCCGGTATAAGGCGTTATGTTGGACTGGTTAAGGGCCTTTCCATATGGATGATAAGGAGAGGTATTAAGAGTAATAACAGGCGTGCTTGTCTCAACGCTGAAGTTAAATAGGAAGGACTGTGTATTGCCCCAGCTGTCAGTTGCATTGAATCTTATTTTATGCGTGCCGTTGGAAAGTGCAGCACATCCTCCAGTTTCTGACAAAGTCATGCTTCCGTTGGCATTGGCGGTAGCTGTTGCCTGTGAGCTAAATACCTTGAATTGATTGCAGCTCTGATCCACTAATTCGTCAACCTGCACTGAAAGATTTGCAAGCGGATTGGAATCAGTGGCGTTCCAGACTATAGTAGGAGTATTGTCTGTAGTGTTCGTTCCGTTAAAGTCATACACCCCGCCCACGCTGCTAATCAGCAGCCTTGGGCCTGTGGTATCATTAATCTGTACTGTAATATTCATGACTTCAGATGTAAAGTTGCCGGCGCCTGCAGAATCGTTGCCCAATACCCTGAATGTTACGTTCTTTCCTTCAAATATATCGTGGTCTGCCGGAGGTGTGAATGAAAAATTAGCCCAGCCCGGCGTATTTGTTTGAGAAGGCGTTACAATTACACCGCTGCCTCCTGAAAAGGTATTATTTGTTGAATTTGCAGTCATCCATAATCCTGAGGTTATATTGTAAAACTGCAGTTGCACTGTAAGCGGAGCCGTCAAGTTATCCGTCCAATTAGATACTGCAACAATCCTTGTTCCCTGCCTGATGGAGCCTCCTTGACTGTTGTCAAATGTTTGTGTGTCGTTCTGTGTTGATCCGCCGCTTGCATTAAATCTAGAGCTGTTTGTTATGTTGAAATACCCCAGCCTGGGAGGCACATTGTCTATCAGCAATGTGAAATTACTCATTGTCCTGTTTACAGCATTGCTGTTGTTGCTCGTATCCCTGCCGGTAATATTCACAATGTAAGTGCCGTTGGAATTAAAATTAAATGTAAGATTGCAGTGCACAGTACTTGCATTCTGCATGCTTATAGGAGGATCGGGCGTTATGCAGCTTAATCTTGTCTCTTCGCTGACATTTGTGTAGTTGAAGAATCCAAGTGTGGTTCCGCCCAGATAGATTGTGACATTTATTGAATTATTCTGGCTTAAATTCATTCCTGTTGAATTTATATCGCTGAGCGTAAAGTTAATGACTTGTAATACTGTAGTAGACCTGTTTTGTGCTGTTATCCCTGCGACACCAACCATTGGCGGCGAGGTTATTGTGACATTCGGCGCTGAAAAGTCGCTTCCTCCATATCCTCCTGAGAATTTATCAACAAATATGTAGGTATAGCCTACTTTCTGGCTAAGGTTGTTTATTAATACATTCGTAGCAGTGCCGTCAAGCCAGCACCCGTCATTGGTTGGGATTACCAAGGTATGATTAAACATTCCAAATGCAGTTGCATTGCACTCATTTATAGTATGGCACAAAGGATTGCCCATTGAAGTTCCATTGCAGTACAATTTCTTGGAATATCCCACTCCTCCAAGCTGTATCATTCCATATTCATAAGAAACCTCGCTTGGTATGAAGCTTCCTATATCTGCCCATGCAAGCTCTACCTTATATCCACTGCCGACAGCATTCGTTATCTCCTTTGTTGGCGTGCTGTTCACTCTTGCCTGCGAGGCGTTGCCGAACTGCTTCTCATCCACCCTGCCGCCGACAATATGTATTATTGCGTTTTTGCTGAAGTTAAAAATAAATGTGAAATTGCCGCCTGCGACTGGATTTATGAAAGTGCCCGTGTCAATTTCAGTCCCATTGCCGTAAGTGATGTTTAATCCTCCAAATGTCCCAGAACCAGGCTGAGATGTTCCAGCCATCTGATCTTCCATCTGAGATACATTCATGCCCATCACAAAAAAGTCATAAGGCTCTGTGCAGTTTCTCCTGCCTATGGAGTCATTTGCGCAGAAGGTTACGCTGTGAGGCCCGGGACTGCCATATGGGCTGCTGAAGTTTAAGGTCAAATTAGCGCTATAATTAATCCTTCCGCTTGCAGACCGGACTTCGTTCATTGTTATGTTAAGAGCTTGTGTTGTCCCGGCGCCGCCAAGCCCGCTGCTCAGGTAATACCATACCCTGCTAGTTGTATTGTCAGAAACACTGATGCGGAATTCCATATCTCCATAGCTTGAAAAATTGCCGTATCCGACGCCAGGCCCTGTTGGCCCTGCAACAGTTGAATTCGGCCTGTCGCCAAATAATACAGGCGTGCTGTTGTCGATAGTAAGCGTTATGTTGGCAGAGAAGTTGCTTCCGCCTGTTGCAGTTAGGTTAGTGCACCGTACAGACCAGACGAATCTCCCGTCTAAGTCAAATGTATAGTTTATCCAGCTTAAAGTATTGTTAGCTATATTGCTAGCCATTCCTGAATTATTGCTGTAGTTGGAGAAAGCTGGTGTCGTATTGCTCCATGTTCCTGTAAGATTTGTCCAGATGCTGCAATTTCCCGGAATAGAATCACTCGCATTCCATACAGGCACGAAAGTGAAGTTTATTTTTCGGGAGCCGTTAACTGTAAGGTCAAGGGGAGTTCTTGGGTTTATAGTTATAGTAGCATAAGCATAAGCGGCGCCAAGCAAAAACATCACAAAAGAAGCAAGCAATATCAATCTTATGTCTACTCTTGCATTTCTGAATTTGATAAAAATCTGTCTGGACCCCTTTTTTACCATTTAAAAAAACCTCAATTTAGCAAACTGGTTTCACCATTCTTAACTACCTATCGAATAGCATATATTTAAATGTTTCGAAATCAGGCCGGAAAAATAAAACCAATAGCTTTTTAAAATTTTTAGGGTTCTAATGGAAAATGAAATTGCTTTCGATAGTGATTCCCGTCTACAATGAAAAGCATACTGTCAGGGAGATTTTAAGACGGGTGGCAGGCGCCGAAGCGCTGGGATTGGAAAAGGAGATCATAATTATAGATGACTGCTCTTCCGACGGGACAGGTGATATTCTCCGCCGTGTGCAGAGCGGCAGTAAAAAGCTGAGGATATTATATCATCGGAAAAACAGGGGCAAGGGCGCTGCGGTAAAAACAGGGCTTGAGAATGCCCGGGGGGATATTATCTTGATCCAGGATGCAGACCTCGAGTACGATCCGTCGGAATATCCCAAGCTTCTGAGGCCCATACTTGAGGGGAGGGCAAAAGTTGTATACGGCTCAAGGCTGGGAGCCCTGAAAAAAAATATTAAGAGCGTGTACAAGATGCATTACATCGGAAATATCTTTCTGACATGGCTGACAAATCTGTTGTACGGGACAAAGATAACTGACATGGAAACAGGATATAAGGCATTTGCAAAAGATGCTATAAGGGGTGTAAGGCTGAAAGCTGACAGGTTTGATTTTGAGCCGGAGATAACTGCAAAAATTCTTAAGAAAGGGCATAAGATAATGGAAGTGCCCATAAATTTTTATGCAAGAAAGTTTGAAGAAGGCAAAAAGATAACATGGAGGGACGGCATAAAAGCGGTTTTCTGCCTGATAAAATTCAGGTTTTTTGACTGAGTATCAATAAATATCTTTGCCGGTGGGTTTTCTAACAATAAGATGCATTGAAAAGTCTTCGCTACGCTACGGGTTGCCATCGGCTCGCATTATAAGGTTGAGCATGATTGCAAAAATTCCCATTGCAATTTCCTTTTTGCTGTCTTGAATTTTTGAAGATGCTCGCATATTAGGATGGCAACCTATAACTTTTCAATGTATCCTAGCAATAATCCCTATAAGTTTTAGAAATAAATTCGGTTATTGCCTCCGGATTCAGGCTATTCCTCCTGCGGAGGTATTCGCTGTCCCCGACAATTTCCTCAAAAGAGTCCCGCAAGCCTATCCTTCTGAATAATGGCTTCAATTCTCTCTCCGATAAAAATTCCGCAACCGCGCTGCCTAATCCTCCTATTATGCTGTGCTCTTCAACGGCAAAAATAGCCTTTGTCTCTTCTGCAGCTTTGGCTATGATCTCCCTGTCAAGCGGCTTGACAGTATGCATGCTGATGACCCTTGCATTGATCCCCCTGCCGGATAATTGCTCAGACGACAGCATGACATTCTTCAGGATATTTCCCGTAGAGATTATTGTGACGTCGCCGCCGTCCTTGACGAGCAGCCCTTTGCCTATCTTAACGTCAGGCTTGTTTTCATGCACTCTCGGATCATTCCCCTTGCCAAGCCTCATGTATAATGGCCCTTTAATCTCTAATGACTGCTTTGTCAGCAATTCCGTTTCTGTTATGTCGCCGGGGCACACCACAGCCATGTTGGGCAATGCCCTCATGATTGCTATGTCTTCCCTTGAATGGTGTGTAGGCCCCAAAATGCCGTAGGCAAGTCCGCCTCCGACGCCAATAATCTTGACATCCGTATTCTGGTAGCATAAGTCATTCCTTATCTGCTCATAGCACCTCATCGTGGCGAAAGGCACAATGGAATAAACGTAGGGCTTCATTCCGCATAACGCCATGCCGGACGCAGCGCCGATCATGTTTGCCTCTGCAATGCCCATGTTAAAGAATCTTCCCGGAAATGCCTGCCGGAATTTTTCCAATACTGAGAAGCCAAGGTCTCCTGTCAATAGCGCTATTCTCTTATCTTTTTCTGCCAGCTTATGAAGCGAATTTACAAAAGTGTTTCTCATATTAATCCCTTCTATTTTTTATCGGGCCCTGAAGCTCCTGCATCGCTGTCCTGTACTGCCCTTCATCAGGAGTTTTGTAGTGCCATTCAAGCCTGTCTTCCATGTATGACACTCCCTTTCCCTTGACAGTGTGGGCAATTACAGCGCTTGGTTTGCCATTTTGAAAAGGTGCCTTCCCTAAAGCTTCGGTGATTTCATTCATGTCGTGCCCGCTTATCTCCTTTACAGCCCACCCGAAAGATCTCCATTTTTCGGTGAAAGGCTCCAAATCCAGGACTTCTCCAACTCTTCCAAAGCTCTGTATCTTGTTATAATCCACGATAGCAGTCAGATTGTCAAGCTTTAAGTGGGATGCCAGCAGTATAGACTCCCAGACAGAGCCTTCATCGCATTCTCCGTCGCTTAAAAGGACAAAAACCCTGCTTTTCCTTCCTTCTTCCTTCAGCGCAATTGCCATGCCCATGCCTATTGCAAGGCCGTGCCCCAGTGAGCCTGTCGTTGCTTCTGCTCCCGGCATCGAGCCCAGGCTTAGGTGCCCCCACATCTTCCCGCCATTAGAGCAGTATTCCATTAGATTTTCTTTTGGAAAAAATCCCCTGTGGGCCAATGCGGCATACAATGCAGAGCAGCAATGCCCCTTGCTTAGAATAAACCTGTCCCTGTCAGGATGCTGCGGGTTTTTTGGATCAACTGACAGTATCCTGAAATACAATGCGGCAAGAATATCTGCTGATGAAAGCGCGCCTCCTATGTGGGATCCTTTCGCCTTTGTCACCATCTCAATTATGCTTTTTCTTATCTCTCTTGCAGCATGATTAAGGCTGCTGATATCCGCGCTCATTTAATGCCCTGAAATCCAGCATTTTTTATAAACGTATTGATTTGCAGGGCTCCATCCAAAAAATGGGTTAGCAGCCTTGAAGTCGAGCACTTTTGCATAAAACAGAAAAAGAGTTGGAGGGGTTGCTCCATACGGGACATCAACGGTACTTCACTATTTACCATGCTGGGCGAGAAGCTGCTAACCTGAGTGCCGATTTGGCAAGATTCGAAATCTTGCCTCGCTTGTTTTACGAATTTTTGGATGGAGCCGCTTTGCAGTAATTTTCATAGGCGGCATTGAAAAGATATAAGCTGCCATCTAAAGAATCATACTCTTTCCCCTTTCCTCTTATTTCCATAGAAAGAATTAAAAACCAAAAATCATAACTAGCCTCAGGGGGTTGTATTGAAAGCTGTAATCTTATGCGGAGGGCGGGGCACAAGGCTGAGGGAGGAGACAGAATACAAGCCAAAGCCGCTGGTGGAGATAGGAGGCATACCCATATTATGGCATATCATGAAGATATACTCCCATTATGGAGTGAGGGATTTTGTGCTGTGCCTGGGGTATAAAGGGCATATGATAAAAAGGTTCTTCATGGACCTGGACATCTATAATAAGGACATGACCTACAATCCAAAGACTAAATCTGTGCATGCCCACAGCTCCGGCGATGCTGAGGATTGGAATATCACTTTCGCTGAAACAGGATTGGACACAAACACAGGGGCAAGGATAAAAAGGATTGAAAAATACGTTGATGAAGATGAGTTCTTTATGACTTATGGCGATGGGGTGTCAAATGTCAATATAAATGAAGTGTATAAATTTCACAAGAGCCATGGGAAAATAGGAACCGTGACTGCAGTAAGGCCGTTGGCAAAATTCGGCGTTCTCCAGTTGAATGGAAATACAATTGTAGATTTCACAAAAAGGAATATAGTGCATGGGACAAGGATTGACGGGGGATATTTTGTCTTTAAGAAAGAATTTTTTGACTATCTCAGCCATGACAAGGGCTGCATGCTTGAAGACCAGCCGTTGAAGGCCTTAGTCAGGGATGACCAGTTCAGGGCATATCAGTTTGACGGTTTCTGGCAGTGCATGGATGTGCCGCAGCATGCTGATTTGCTTAACAAGCTCTGGGATAATAATGAAGCTCCCTGGAAAATGTGGTAACTACGATGCAAAATAATCCTGAATTCTGGAAGGGCAGGAATGTCTTTGTGACAGGCGCCACAGGAATATTGGGAAGCTGGCTTGTAAAGGATCTCCTGGCAAAAGGCGCAAATATCACAATCCTGAAAAGGGACCATGTTCCTGATTCCGAGCTGGAGCTTTCAGGCGCAATGAGGAAAGTGAATATCGTCCATGGAAGCCTTGAGGATTATTGGGCAGTTGAAAGGGCATTGAATGAATACGAGATCGACACCTGCTTCCACCTTGCAGCCCAGGCAATTGTGCAGGCTGCAAACAGGAGCCCATTGCCAACTTTCGAGTCTAATGTAAGGGGGACATGGATTTTGCTCGAGGCATTGAGAAAAAGCCAGTTGATAAAGGGGATAATCATTGCTTCCAGCGATAAAGCGTATGGCGAGCAGGAGAATCTGCCGTATAAAGAAGACAGCTCGCCGTTATTGGGCCTGAATCCGTATGACGCTTCCAAAAGCTGCTGCGACCTGATTGCACAGGCATATGCCAGGTCGTACAATATGCCGATAGGAATAGCAAGATGCGGCAACATATATGGGGGAGGGGACTTTAATTTCAACAGGATAGTGCCCGGCACGATAAAATCCATAATCCATAATGAAAATCCTGTGATAAGAAGCGACGGCACTTACATAAGGGACTATTTTTATGTTGAAGATGCTGTTGATGCATTCTTGGCATTGGCGGAAAAACTGGGCAGGAAGGAAGTGCAGGGGCAGGCGTTCAATTTCAGCCCAGAGAATCGCATAAGTGTAATGGAGCTTGTCGGGAAAATCCTAAAAATTTCCGGGTCAGGATTAAAGCCTGAAATTCTTTCAATAGCATCCAATGAGATAAAAGAGCAGTATCTCGATTGCGGAAAAGCCCATATGATTCTCGGATGGGAGCCAAAAACGGGCCTGGATGAGGGGTTGAGAAAGACAGTCAGGTGGTATAAGGAATTCTTTGAAAGCAGGCAGGCAATAATTAAAAATGGATGAAAAGGAAAACTCCATCAGGAGCAGCATCAGGAAGCTTGTCGAAGAGCTTTACGGAGTTAAATTTGAAAATAGGGAATTCAGGCCTGGAATAGACAAGCTGAATTATGCAGGCAGGGTCTTTGACAGGAATGAGATGGCTGAAGCTGTCGACAGCCTCCTTGATTTCACGCTTACTTTCGGGGAAAAAGGAGTTAAGTTCGAAAGGGATTTTGCCTCGGCCCTAAGCTCAAAATTCTCCGTCCTTACAAATTCCGGCTCTTCTGCCAATCTGATAGCTGTGACTGCTCTCAAATCCAAAAGGATGGCAAAGCCGCTCAAGGCAGGAGACAGGGTGGTGACGCCGGCAGCGACATTTCCGACTACTCTTGCGCCGATTATACAAAATGGCCTAAAGCCGGTTTTCGTTGATGCTGACATAGAAACCTGCAATGCAGATGAAGAGGCATTGAAAGAAGCCGTGAATAGGGAAACAAAGGCTGTCATAATCCCCCATACGCTGGGAAACCCAAACAATATGGATCTTATCATGGATCTAAAGGAAGATTACGGCTTTGTCCTGATGGAAGACACCTGTGATGCCATCGGCGGGACTTTCGGCGGAAAAAGCGTAGGAACTTTCGGGGAAGTCGGCACTGCAAGCTTTTATCCCGCCCACCATATGACAATGGGAGAAGGAGGGGCAGTTCTTACGCAAAATGCGCTTACATGCAAAATACTGAAATCCATAAGGGAATGGGGCAGGGACTGCTGGTGCCTCCCGAACAATTCCAACACATGCGGCAAAAGATTCGGCTGGAAGCTCGGGGAATTGCCGGAAGGCTATGACCACAAATACATCTATTCTGAGGTAGGCTACAACCTGAAAGTGCTTGACCTGCAGGCTGCAATAGGGCTGGAGCAGATAAAAAAGCTGCCTTATTTTGTGGAAAAAAGAAGGGAAAACTTCAAGGCGATATACGGGCATCTGAAAAAGTATGAGGACAAGATAATTCTTCCTGTATGGCACAAAAAGGCAGATCCCTCATGGTTCGCTTTTACGATCACTCTAAGGGACGGCTGCGGCTTTACAAGAAAGGACATAACTTCATTTCTTGAGTCAAAAATGATAGAGACAAGGATGGTGTTCGCAGGCAACATACTGAAGCAGCCGGCATATATGGGCATCGAGAGGGAAGTGATTGGAAGCCTGAAAAATACAGACAAGATAATGAACGACACGTTTTTTGTCGGAGTTTATCCAGGCATCGACAGCCGGAGGCTGGGCTTCATGCTCAAAAGCTTTGATGAGTTTTTTGAGAAGTCAGCAAATAGATAGGCATGCTTCACCCATCGCCGGAAAAAGAAGCGCTACAAATCTTTCAGCAATTTAACAAAATTCAGTTTCTTAATCTTGTTATACAATTTTTCATCAGCAGTGATATGCTTAAACTGAATCTCCTTTGCCAATGCTACAAAATATGCATCATAGATTGTTATGTCGTATTGGTAAGCGATTTCAATAGCGGATTCAATGACTATTTTTGTAGGAACAATAATGCTTATTCCCATTGACATAAGGCTGTTAAGGGAATTTTTGACATCAGCCTCTGAAAGATTATGATTATACCTAAGTGCATTGGCAATCTCGTATGCAATTAAGTCAGGGCACGCAATGTTGGCATTTCCTTCAATATAGCTCTTCCTTAGCTCCAATGCCGTGCCTGTATTTTCTTCTTCAGAAAACCATTTGATGATAACAGAAGAGTCCAAAACAAAATCTCCTTCTATCTTGCTTCTCTCCATTTTCTTATTTCTTTAGAGCCATTCCATTTGCCAGCCTTAAAGCGTATAGAATCCTGTATCTTGATTGCAGAGCTAATTCTGTCTGTTTCCATTAATTTTGCTCCTGACAGTATCTCCGCCCTCTTCCTGAATACCTCTAAATCGTCCATTCTCCTTTGGGTTTCTGCTGCCATTTTCATGTGCATGCTAAATTATTGAACTATATAAAACTTTCTTAATGCCATGTCATGTATTTTCTTCTCTGATTTTTGCTGTAAGCGCCGTAGTATCCGGTGATTTTGAATTGTTGCAGAATTTCCAGTTTTCTTTTAATATATGGCTTACGGAACACATAAAATCACCTCAGAATTTTAGGTATTGTAGATTCTTATTTGACGGCAATTGGGTTTTTTGATAAAAAACTTTACGTGCCACAAAGTGAGGAAGAATAATAGTTAAAATTATTGGGAGTATCATATTTATACTTTTTAAACTTTTAATTAAGGTAGGATAATTTAGTCCCTCATTAATTGAAAGCGGAATTAATTTGATTAATATTAACTCCATAATAAAGAAAAATAGCATATAAAAACTTACAATTAAAATATCATTCTTGCTACATTTCATTACCTTTAGTAAACGCCATAGTATTATCGAATATAAAATACCATTTATTATTAACATTAGTGTAATCATCAATAATTTTGAATGAGAAGTTCCATAAGGAAATACATATCTACCAAAAAATACTTGTAAAATCAATAATAAAAATAAGTAAATTAAGCTAAACCAAAAAGGGTATACAATGAACTTATAATTTTTATTTTTCATTTTAACATACTTCCTTATTGACAATTTAAATTTTTCTTATTTGAAACAGTTCTTTGGAAATTTATGGAGTTGATTCAGGTTTTGGCGTTGGTCGTGGATAATACGGCTTATATTTTATATATAGCAGCTGATTCCAATCGCTTAAGAATAAATCCCCATATTCCCCCTAAACCACTCAACCGTTCTCGCCAATCCTTCATCCAGATTTATTTTAGGCTTCCATCCAATCTTCTGCCTGATCAATTTTATATCCGCCCTCCAGCATTTCTCTGTTTCAAAAGATTCCAATGGCTTTTTCCCGAAAAATAATCTATTGCCGGAATTTATTATCTTATGGATTTTATTGGCAGCATCCATGACAGAAATATCCTTCCCGGAGCCGACATTCAGGACAAGCCCGGAAGAATCATCGTATTTCATTGCCTGCATATAAGCGCCAATTGCATCTTCTATAAACACAAAATCCCTTTTCTGCACGCCGCTTGACAAATTTACATCTTTGTTCTTCAGGCAGCTTATTATAACGTCAGGCACAAGCCTGAGCCTCTCCTCATAATACCCATAAACTGAAAACGGCCTTAATGTTATTATGGGCTTATCATGCTCTCTTGCAAAATTCCTGCACAGCATCGTGGATGCCGCCTTGGCAGCGCCGTAGGCAGTATTCGGGTCAAGGGCATCATCTTCTTTCATTGGCTTATCCTTGATTCCATATTCGGAAGAAGAGCCTGTATTGATGAGGCATTTATAGGGGATGCCAAGCGCAGCCTTCAGCAGGTTATGTGTTCCGATTATGTCGGTTTCAAGAATTTTAGATTCATCAGCCTGGATTCTGGGGTAGGCTCCATAAGCAGCAAAGTGGAAGATATAGTCAGGCCTTATTCTATTGACAGCATCACGGAGATTTTCATAATCGCAGATGTCGGCATTATGGACAGCAAGCCTGCTTTTAATGTCATTCAGCCTCCAAAAATTGGAATTGGGGCGGGCCAGAATATTTACCTTGAAGCTACCGGCAAGCCTTCTCGCCAAATTGGCGCCTATAAAGCCTGTTGCGCCCGTTATAAGCACAGTTTCCATAGATTAAAGCAACAGATAGTTTTTTATAATTTTATCTATTGCCGAGCCGCAAATGGCAAAATTCAGTTTGTGCATTGAGCTCCCGACAAAAAATGAAAGGGAGAACATAAGGCACATGATAGAAGGGGTGAGAAAAAACTGCAATTTTGACATTATTGTAAGCGATGAGCATTCTTCCGACGGCACGGCAAAAATAGCCGGTTCGATGGGCGTTAAGGTGTATCCGAGGAAAAAAAGCGGCTATGGCTCCGGCCTGATGGAATCGCTGGAAAATGCCAAAAAGCTTGGGCACACTCATCTTCTGGTTATGGACTGCGACAGGACTTATCCAGTAGGCTGCATCAATGCTCTTGCAGAGTGCGCAAGGCAGGGCTACGACCTTGTAAATGCAGGCAGGAGAATGTCTGATGTGAGGAAGCTGAACAGGCTGCCTAATATGTTCCACACCTTCCTTACAAGGCTGCTGTACGGCGGCAATGTCAATGACGTGAATTCCGGTATGAAGCTGATGAAGATAGATAAATTCCTCGGAAAGCTCACTGCCAGCGGAAATGACTCGACAGTGCAGACAATCATCATTGCATTGAAAAATAATCTTAGCATAAAAGAAGTCCCTATCCATTACTCAGACAGGCACGGAGACGAGAGCAGGGGAAAATCAAAAATAAAATTGAGGGACGGGATGATAATAACATGGAGAATAATCAAGGAGAAGTTTATTTGACATCGGCATATTGTCTTCATTATAGTAAAAGGCTCAAAAATTTGAGCAATAAATTGCCTTTTACTCATACTCATTCCATTCGTAGCTTACAACAAGTTGTAAGTATTAGGAACGGACAACTATTGCTCAATAGATTTTATCCGTGAGTATAGCCTATCAGCTCGCACAATTTATGATCTCTTAATCAAGAGCAGCATCAGCAATATAAGCCCGATATGCCCAATCAGTGATGCCATCCCGACAAGTTTCTCAATTCCGGACACGCCGTACTTAAGGATAATCTCATCGCCTTTTATTGTTTTTATCAGCAGCATCTCGTGTATTGTCGCCATTACAGGAACCTCTTTGCCGCCCATGAATGCCCTCCATCTAGGGAAGTAGTATTCCTTAAAGACTACCATGCCGTTGTCCTGAAAATTTCCGGAAATGCGCGCTTCAGTCGCGGAAATTCTGCTGTAGCCGAGGGGCTCCGGATCCATTGGAATCTCAGCAAAATCAGCGCTGTCCTTGAAGCGGTAATAAGGGCTCAATGTAGTGTACTTGTAGCCCCCCTTCTGCTTATAGGCTTCATTATTTAAATTCCTGACAAGCTGGACTTTCTCAGCGTAATTTGTGTTGTTGGCGGCCAAAAAAACCATGCATTGTTTTTGATATAGGGGATAAGTAAAATCAGGATATAATTTCTGCGCGACAAGATTTCCCGTCGGATGGCAGATATTTATGAAAAGGTACTTGTAGCCGCCCAGCGCAAGGTAATTGGACAGTTCCGTGCCTGATATCTTGTCCAGTATGTCCGGTTCGCCGAATGAGTGCTGGCTGTGGACTTTCTCAAAGAGCTTCCTTTTCAGGTTGAACTCGGCGCGCTCGTCTCTGGAGAAGTATTTTCCGGTCAGGTAATTGCCGCCGAAGTCCACTGCATTGTTAAAAAGGCCGTAAGTCAGAATCCTGCCGTCATTGGGGAGCTTTTTTATGAAATCGAGCTCTTCCTGATAGATATCCCCGCTTGCAAACATCTCCCTGTGGATGTTGGTTATGTTGGCCCTGGCAGTCGGGATTGTATGCAGGAAGGCAAGAATCATTATTACTGCCAATGCCGCCCTTGCATGCCTGCTCTTAACCGATGTTGCCATTGCAAGTATTGACGCCCCCAGTATAATCAATAAGTAAGGGTAAGTGGTTCTCCAGAATCCCCCGAAAAGTATTGTGAATTTGTCGTGGAATACCGAGTCGACAGCCAAATTCAGCGCATAAGCAGCGGCAAAAACTATGAGTGTCCTGGTATGGCCGGACTTATAAAAAATAAATGCCAGGATTAATGAGATTATTCCAAAAAATGATATAAAAAATCCCACTTTGTGGTCGTCTATCCTGCTGGGATCTGGATACGACCATGACAAGAAGGATTTGAATCCGTAATATGTCTCTTCGAAATAATTGGTTATTCCTGAAATGACTTCAGCAGCAGGCTTTGGCTTTGCGGAAGTGTCCTCCAGAAAATCGCCATAGATGATAGTGGAGCTGATATAAAATACAGGAACCAGCGCTATAAAGGCTAAGGTGGCTGCTGACTTGAGCTTGTTGTTTGCGAGAAAGCTGAAAAAGGACTTGAGCTCGGATGCATCCCTTATGTAATATCTTTTCACAATCAAAAACAGCAGTGATGATATGAGCAGCATGCCGCTTCCATAAGGTATATGGACAACTATAAACAGGGCGGAGATATACATGAGCGCTAAAAAATCATTGTACTTCTTTGGATTTTCAAGTATTATGCTCAGGAAAAGGTAGGCAAAGGGGTAAGTATAGTTGGCCTTGAAGCTTTCAAGAAGATGGAGGAAATAAAAATTCAGCCCTATCACCAGCGCTGCCGCAGTCACTGCCAGCAGATTATCCGACAGGTAATCCTGGTTTATCAGCGCATTGAGCAGTATTCCCAGCGCCAAAACTGAAAAGAAGAGTATAAAAAAGGACTGCACATTAAAGAAATATATGCTGGAGCCTGGCCTAAGAAGATAATTGGCCAGCGCCGCGTGGGCCTTGAATGAAGGCGTGTTCCACAGGTAAGTTGCTTCGCCCTGCGCAATGCCCGGATTATAAATGGGGATTCTCCCATCCTCCTTTAGCCCGTTTGCGGCGTACTCAACTCTGGTAAAAATCCTGACTCCGTTTGCCATAAACAAATTCTTGTCATCAACTATATTCAGCGCGATTATTGTAGTGAAAAGGAGGACAGCCAAAAAGAATATGCTCTCCTTGCTGGTTATTTCAAAATATTTCACCGTATTTTTCTTGAGGATAAAAGCGCCAATTAAAGGCAGAGAAAGAAAAATGGCAAGCGCTGAAAAATAATTGAGGGAGATGGAAGTGTAGGTTGTCAGGAGATAGACAAGATTTACAGGTATGAAAGAGACTGCATAAGCCATTATATAATTCCTTATGAAGCTTTTTTTTGTCAGGATTGCCCCAAAAACCATGAACGGCGCATAAAGAAGGAATACCCCGAGCAATGAGGGGAATGCAGACAGCGCCGCAAGGACAAAAAAGAGGTTTTTCAGCCCGTTTTCAAGCCTTGTAAAGTTTTCAATGAGAAAAGCCAATAGGACAGCAATTACAGGAATGATGCTGAAGCTTTTTGCCAAAACAAAAAAAACAACGAGATAGGCTACAGAAAGCAGGTGGAGGAATTTTATTTTCATTTTTGGCTTGGGCTGGATTTGTATTTAATTAATCTTGCTGCAAAATAAGATATAATCGCGCAAAGAGCTGCCAGGCTGATCCATAATCCTTTCGCAAAGGAATGGGGATGATATTCAAACTTCAGTTCTCCTTTTCCCTTTTCAACATATACGGATGTGAGGATATTGTCAGCTTTTAAAATTTTTATTTCTTCTCCATCAGAAATTGCTTTCCATCCTGGATATTGTGAATATTGCTCGCTAAGCACCAAAAAGCCTTCCTTATTTTTAACGTCGATATTCAGCCTATGGTTGCCTGAATAAGCAGCTTCAGCTTTTTTAATGGCAGTGCTGCCAGGAAGAGAAGATAATGCCCTTTCAATCTGCTCCTCTACTGAAATATTGGCCTGGCCGGAGAAGATATCCGGAATGAGCCTGCCTTTGCCGGAGTAGTCCCTTAATCTTGAGAGGTCATTTTGGCGGGGAGTTTGAACTAGCAGGACAACATCAAAGCTTTCAAGAATTTTAGGGCTGATGCCTTCCAAAGTCTCCTGGCTTATGACAACAGTATTGGAAGGATCAAGGTTTTTGCTGGCCAGAAGGTAAAAGACGGCATTTCTTGCATTGCCCTCATCGCCTAAAGCCAGTATGGAATTATCCGCAAAAAATGCCCTGGGCAGGAACATTTCGTTCCTGTAAAGGTAAGGGCCGTCCGATTTTCTGGGCTGGCAGATGTCAATGCCTCCTTGGTATTTCCCGCACTCCTCAAATTTTTTGGCAAGGGCAAAGCCGGACATGTTGAGGGGATTCATTGAGGTCATGTATTTCATATTGAGCATTCCGAAGAATTTTGCTGGCTGGCTGTTTGCGGCGCTGAGGAAAACAGGCATATATTCAGGCAGCCATATGTTCTCATAGCCATATATGTCCTGCAGCCCGAGTGGAATGGAGTAGAAATCTGTCCCCCAGTCTATTCCGTTGGTTTCGAAGGCCTTGAACCTAAATATATCATCATCATTGCTCATGTGCTGCATAACCTGGTTCTTCTCAAGCTGTAGTTTCAGATCGGCAAATTTCTGCCCTTTTTGGAAAGGGAAAATAAGGGAAAAGAATACCAGCAGGAAAACGGCAGAATAGGCAATGTTTACGGATAGTTTTTTCAGATTGAATTTCTGCTCCAGTTTTTCAATTAAATATCCTGTTCCTGCCCCTATGAGCGCAGAAGCCGGAAATATAAACATAAAAAGGGCTTTGTATATCCCCCTCATCTTGTTGACAAAAGGCGCATGCTTCCAGATAAAGTAGATAAGGAAGGATTTTGAAAGCATGAGTACTGCAAATGCAAGCAGTGATATGAGCAGCAGCGTTCTTTTCTTCCTTAAATTGGCAAAAGATGCCAGCAGGAATATTGACAGAATGCCAAAAATGCCGTAGGCCTGCTCAATGAAGTTGCTCAGCTTGAAAACGCCGCCGCCTACCAAAGAATCGTAGCTTAATCCCGACTGCCTTGGGCTTGCTTCAAGAAGCTCCAAAGTAGGAAGAACCTTGACAGCAGACAGCCCAAAAAAAACAAGAAGGAGTATTGCAGTGCAGGCTGCGGACTTGATGAGCCGGTTTCCGAAATTTTTTCCGATTGTGCTGGCGCCTACAAAGAATAAAATGAGGAACAGCGCAAAAATGGATTCCTGCGGGCTCCCCCCCAAAACAAGGAATGCAGTGAAAACTCCGGAGATTATTGAATTGGCCGGCAGGCTGCCCCCGCTTAATGCCCTTGCAATGAAAAGCAGGATAAAAGGGAGGAAAGCATAGATGTTGAGGATGTTAAAATGTCCTACTAAAATTTCGGAATTGAGGTTCCCGTTGAACATATAGATTAAGGCTGCAAAAAAAGAAATCTTCGCCCCTTTTTTGAAGTAATATTCCATAAAAAGGTACATTCCCATGCCGGCAAGCAGAAAATGCGCAAGAAAGCTCCACTTGAGGCCGAGCCACGATGTGGGGGAAATGATCAGTAAGAGCCATGTAAGGTTAAAAGCAGGGACCTGGGGCTTTGCATACATAGGCATCCCGCTAAGAGTGTATTTGCTCCATAATGGAAATTCCATGTTGCCAAGGCTTTCCTTAATCACGTAAGCATTTGAAGCATGATATACAAAATCAGAGCTTGGTATGTCATTGAAATCAGGGCCGTCGTCGCTTCTCATCGGAAGGTAATAAGGGCCGTAGGCATAATTGCGCATGAATATTATTCCCAATATTGCAATGGCAAGAATAAAAAAAAGGTGGGTCTTGTTGGTTTTTATGGATGAGATAATGCCCATTTTAGTCATGCTTTGCGCATTTTAATTATGACATTCACATTCCAGTAGTCTATAGCTTTTTCTATTTTAAACAGGCCGCTTTTCCTGAGAATATTGATCCAGTCATCCCTGGTGTAAAAAGTGAGGTGGGTATGGTGCCATTTTCTCCCGAACGTCTTCTCCCAAAAATACCAGAACGTCCTGAAAAACATGGTATTGTTTGGAGTTGTCATTACAAAAACCCCGTTGTCATTCAAAACCCTGTGCACCTCCTTCAGCGCCTTATTGTAGTCATCGATATGCTCTATTACTTCGATGGCAGTCACGACATCAAAGCTCCCATCCCTAAATGGGAGGTTTTTTATGTCGCCTATTTTGAAAGGAAATTCTATATTCCGCTGCTCAATGTCAACTCCCTGCCCGTAGCCCAAAAACCGCAAGAAGCTCCCTTCCCTCATGCAGGAAGACGGGCTTCCGCACCCCACATCAAGAAGGTTTTTGCCGTGCTCTTTAATCAGGCCTTTGACGATGGAGTATCTTCCATAGTGGTGTTTTTTCTTTAAAGCATTGGCTAAACCAGTAATCATATGCAGGAGATAAAGCAGAGGCTTTTTAAATTTAGTGGGAGTGTAGGCTTTGTGTAAAAAGCAGGTTTGGCATCTTCATTTGCGAGCATCTTCAAAAATTCCAGCAAGCAAAAAGGAAATTGCAATGGGAATTTTTGCTTTAATGTTAAACCTAAAGATGCGAGCCGATGCCAAAACCCGAGCAAAGCGAGTTTTTACACAAAGCCGGGAGTGTAAAGTAAACTTTCCAGCTGATGGGTATAATAGCTTTTTGCAAAGAGAAGGGCTGTGTCATGGCAGTAAGTTAAGAGGTTTACTTAACGGCGAAATAACCTTTATATAGTAACATTTTCTACCTTGGCTTGATGGAAAAGCAGGAGATAGAATATGTAAAATGCAATATCTGCAGTTCAGATTCTTGCAAAAGCATGATGAGCATTGGCGATTTCAGGATAGTCAAATGCAGGAAATGCGGGCTTGTTTATGTCAATCCCAGGCTCAGGGAGAATAAGCTGCATGAGATTTACAACAAGGAGTATTATAGCAATCCTGCATTCAGGGGCGTAAAAAAGCAGCTGTACGGCTACGACAGGTATCTGGAGGATGAGTTTTATATCAAGGAGACTTTTAAGGGGCGCCTTAGGAATATAGACAGGTTTTCAAAAAAAGGCAGCCTGCTTGATGTGGGATGCGCGCTTGGCTTTTTCCTGGAGATTGCAAAAGAAGACGGATGGAAAGCCAAAGGGCTTGAGCTCTCAGGGCACGCCTATGCCTATGCCAAAAATAAGCTTGGGCTTGATGTTTTAAACAAGACAATAGGAAATTCAAATCTAAAAAGCTCCAGCTTTGATGCCGTAACAATGTTTGATGTCATTGAGCACTTGCCGGACCCAAAGGCAACCCTGAAAGAGATAAGCAGGATACTGAAGCCTGGAGGGGTGCTCGCTGTCACAACGCCAAATATAGGCAGCCTCGCGGCAAGGCTGTTGTGGAAAAGGTGGGAGGAAGTGAAGAGGGTGAGGGAGCATATATACTTTTTTTCCGGCTTTACCCTGGCAAGGCTGTTAGAAGACCTCAATTTTAAGATATTGAAGAAAGAGTCTGCAGGCAGGTATTTCTCAATTGAAGCTGCTATCGAAAGGGGAAAAATTCACAATAAGCCGGTCTTTAGCGCAATTGGCGGAATCTTGAATTTCCTGAATTTAAGCAAAAAAATGATATACATAGATCCGAGGTACAAAGTTACGATCTATGCGCAAAAAGCCGCTGATTAAAAAATGGATGCAGAAAAACTGTTTTTGCCTGCCGTATTTGCGCTGCTTTTGTTCCTAGGCGTTGGCAACTTATGGGACCACAGGCTGGCGCATGAATTTCCCTATTCTTATTTCGCTTCGGACACGTTCCAGCAGCAGACAAGGGCTGAAGGGATCAAGGATGCCGGAAACTACAGGCATGAGCCTTTTTATATTGTTAAGGGGTACAGGGATGTCATCGGCTATTATCCTGCATTGCTGCATCATCTGGGCATTGTTTTAAGCTACTCATCAGGCATTCCATTGTATGACACTATTTATTTCATGGTGTTCTTTTCCGCCATGCTTGCCGCTTTTGTGATGTATATCATAATAAGAAAATTCAGCAGGCAGGTTGCATTATTATCATTGCCGCTGTTGATTCTTATTTTTTCGGGCAAATCATATATTGGATTCACGTGGGGGCATTGGGCATCTATCGCAGGACAGCTTTTTTTTATTGCCGTAATATGGTCAGTGTCCAGATTGGAGTTGAAAGGAATGCCTGTATTGCTCGGGCTGCTTATAGGCGCTATCGGGCTTTCCCACACTTCAGAATTGATATATGCAGGAGGAGTTATAGCCATTTATGCGATTGTGCTCATTATAACAAAGGACTTCAGCAGGGAATTTGCCAAAAAAGTGCTGATAGCAGGAATAATATCTTTGATAATAATATCATATAATTTTTACATATTTTCAAACAGCTTTGCAGTAATAAATCCCTATGAATTTATAGTTTCCAAAGATTGGGGAGGAACGCCGATTTTTGAGCTCTCCGATTTTAAGCTGGCTATTGTTTTTATTGCAATAGGCGCTGTTTCCGGGATTTTCATGGTAAAAAGCTACCCTCTTCCGGTTATTGCAGGCTTTTATGCTCTTGTAATAGGCTATGGAAATTATGCCGGCCTGGGCATCAGGGCATACCAGATCAGGCTGCTGTGGCCCGTTTATTTCTCATTTTTTTTCGGGCTGGGCATTCATTTCCTGCTCAAATTAGCGCCGAAAAGCATAAGAGGAATTTCTGTGATGGCTGCTTCATCGCTGCTTATCCTGTCCTTTTCAGCCCTGATACCGATTCCCAAAATGCCTTCTTACGCTGAAATCTCATCTCCGGGCCTGATGGATCCATGGCATTGGCAGGCGTTTCAATGGATTGGCAAAAATACCCCGGAAGATTCAAAAATATATTTTTTTTATGGTGATGTTTACGATCAGGATGCTATCCTACGAAACTCGAAAAGGGCGCATGCTCAGGTAATTCCGGAGGATTTTGTTGCATCCCTGCAGAACAGGTCTATAAGGAAAATCTACGGCTCAGAGGCTCCTGCAGACCATGGGGCAGGAATGCCTTATTTCAAATCGCCGCTGAAGATAGGGCTGCATCAGGTAGAGGACACCCAAAAGGAGAACATATTATGGGCGAACAGGCTTGACGTGTGCATCTTCAATTATTTTGTTTTTGACAAGATGTCCAGGCAGCCCGTGCTTGCGCAGTATAATTTGATCATAGCGGATAATCTTATAGGGAATGGTGCTCAGAAAGTCTTTGAAAATGAGGTTGTATTGATATTGAAAAACAACAAGGCAGGGGGTGATTGCATTGAAGAAAGAAACTTTTGATTTGGTTAAAAAAGAGATGATATACACCCTTATCGTATTTTTTATAGCAATAGCCATTTTCAAGATCGCATTTTTTAAGGAAAGCTTTATTGTGGTTTTGAGGATGGTTTTGTCCTTGTTTTGGATATTTGTGCTGCCGGGATATTTTATGATGCTGTATTGGAGGGAAAATCTCGAGTTTATGGAAAGGCTTGTTATAGGCATTGTAATATCAGCAGCGCTGGCCGGCATTTTAAGCTATTACCTTGGGCTGATAGGGCTGAATATCAAGTACCATGCAGTGCTTTTGCCGCCAATTTTGATTTTAGCCGGGATTTTGGCAAGCTTAAGAAAATGATTTATAGTGGCGGAATAATTATTGCTCAATTATTTAGTTCCGCCACTATAAATCATTATTTTTGTCTGCGGGTATAGGATTCTGAGCGCATAAGCCAGTATTGATAAGGCTGCCGAAACAGCAAGAATTGAAATCCTGAAAGGAAGGATAAATCCAAGCCAGTAAGCCAAAGAGGGAAAGATGATTATGCCGGCAAAAAAGGAGAAAATGATTTTTTCTGCCCGGCTGAGATTAAAAATTCTGAATATCAGGTAAAAAGGCAAAAAAACCAGGGCTGTCAGCCCGGCGATTGCCTTCAGTCCTGTAAATCCCGATATTGCAAATGAGCCTGAAAGAATCAAGGCAAGCAGCAGCACTACAGGCAAAATTGATTTATGTTTTGATTCATCCAACTTTATACACCTTTATGTTGTTCTTGTTGTAGAGAGGGGTGAGATTCTCAAAATTCCCCTCAATCTGCTGCAATGCATTTATCTGGTTTTGGTCTCTCAGCAAAAGCGCATCAGTATAATCAATAAAAATATAGTTCGTGATATTTCTCCATCTGTCATCCATGATGAAGTGCCTCTGCGCCAGGGAGCTCATCCATTTTATCTTGCCGCCGTAGTAAGTATAGCCAAAGGTCCCTATGTCATAAATATTTTCCTCCGCCCCCATATTGCCTTTGATCCATTCAGCAGCCTCATACTGATAAGGGTTTATCCTTGATATTGAATATTCCATTCCTTTCAGGACGCCATATGCTGATTTGCCGTTTATGCTCACAGCCAGAATCAAAAATAGGGCGATGAACAGGTATCTTGCATGCCTCCTGTATTTTCCGAAAAAATCGCTTAATGAAACCGCCCCCAATGCCATTATTGGGTAGAATACATGCCCTTCAAAAGCGAACATCCTTATATCGCGCGAGCCCATCCCGAAAGCCCCCATTCTGGTAAGCAGGTAGAGTGAAAGAAGCCAGCTGATCATCATTATGCTGCTGTTATCCCTCCTGTAAAACAGAAAGAACACTCCAAGCAGCAGAAATGGCAGCGTCCACCATGACAATATACCATCATTTAGGGATCCGTGAGCCTTGTCGTATTGGAAATAAAAGTCGGGAAGCCCTTCGTCATGCTGTATATGGTACCATTTGAACAATTTCCCGATATTGAAGTTTTGCCCTGATGAATCATCTCCCCCAAGAAGCTCGTGCCAGAACTCTCCTACATTAAAAGGCGCAAAAGCTGAAGTTATTGCCAGGAATATTATCACAGCCAGAATAAGGTGTTTTACATTGAGCATCAGCCTCTTGTTTTTGGCGGCAAAAAGAATTGTGATCGCTATCAGCGCCCCTGCAGAAGCCACCATGCCCTGCGGATGGAAAAAAAACTGCCCTGCAAGAAATACAGCCATTAAGTACAGGTAATTTTTATTGGCAGGCGTCTGTGAGGCATGATAATTCTGCATTGACAGTATATACTTATAATAGCAGTAAAGGACTAATGGCGTCAGCCCGAAAGACAATGACTGCGGCCACTGCCCCCACAGGTATATCATGAAATCCCTTGTTGAAAATGCCAAGAGCAGGCTTGACAAAAAAGCAGGCCAAAAGCCGAATAGCTCCCTGATCAGCAGGAAAGAAGTTATAACAATGGCAAGGCTGAAGATTGCGATGCCGAGGAAAAAAGGAACTATCCTCTCTCCGCCAAATACTTTCATCATGGCAGTCAGGGTCCAATACTGGGGAGGGTACCACAAATAAGAGGGGTGATTATTGTTCTGCCCGTAATACCTGAATCTGACATGGTAAGGCTGCTCAAGCACGGATTTATCCTGCTGCACCATGTAATCCCCGATGACAAAATGGGAGCTTGCATCAACATCACCAAAAGGCATGCTTACAGCCCGGATAGGCAGCGTCCACAGGTATAAGGCTCCCAGGAATAAGGCAAGAACTGCAATAAATTCAAGGTTATTTTTTGTAATTTTCATTGGATGTTTTTAGCTATTTTTTTCTTGTTAAGTAAACTTCTTAAATACTACTGGGATTTTGGTGAAGGGAAGGTTGCCATCCCAACATGTGAGCATCTTCAAAAATTCCAGTCAGCATGCTCGAACAAAGTTCGGCACCACATGGGTGGAAAAGGAAATTGTAGCGGAGGAATCGTTGTTCCTCCTGACGTAGCAAACTTGTTTGCTACGCAATGGGAAACTACGGAGTAGTTACCGAAAATCCAATCAGGATTGTCTGTTGATTTTCGAGTATTTTTGCTTTCATGTAAAACATAAACATGCGAGCTGATGGCAATCCGAACGAAGTGAGCCTTCATCAAAATCCCCTTATACTAATCAGTCAGGTAGTTTAATTAAATAGATTTTATTTCTTACTCTTGTACAATATGCCCCTGATTGTATCGTAAACATTCTCGACGCCAATGCTCTTTAGGCACAGGTTGTTGCTGCATGGAGTCATCCTCTGGTTGAACGCTGAAACGCAGGGGCTGCATGCATAGCCTGAATAAAGGACAGTGCAGTTATTGCTCAGGGGCTTGTAGAGCTTTGGCGTTTCAGGCCCGAAAAAAACGACAATATGGGTGTTGGTTAAAGACGCAAAATGCGCAGGCCCGCTGTCATTTGTGATGAATACGCTGCCTATGCCGAAAAGCTCGATCAGCTCCCTTAATGTTGTCCTACCCGCCAAATCAAGCACCTTGCCGCTCTTCACAAAGTCAAAGATGTACTTCGCATCCTGCTTCTCAGACTCAAGCCCGGTTATTGCAACATAGATATTCTCATCCTCAACCAGTTTCTTGATAAGGGCTGCATAACTCTCCAAAGGCCATTTTCTTATGCTTATCAGCTTGCTTGCATTTGGGTTTACAATCACGATTTTCTTGCCCGGGCTTATATCCGGGCTGATGCTCTTCAGCAGATTCCATACTTTCTCATTCAGCTTTTTGTCGGAGTTCAGCTTTGGGACTTCCAGCTTTTCGTTGTTTATGGGAACCTTGGTCAGCGGGATTTCGTTCGGGTGCTGCAGGGCATAAATCAATGAAATAAAAGAAAGGGAAGTATGTATGTGGGGATTATACATTACCTTGTGGGTGAGAAAATTTCCTGTGTAAAGCCCCTCCTGGTGGTATTTATGGAATCCCACCGTCTTTCCTGCGCCGCTTAAGTAGGACAGTATTGTGCTGTACCTGGCAAACATCTCAAGATTGATGGCAGTGTCAATCTTCTTTTCCCTTGCAGTGAGCATGAATTTCAAAGTGTCCCTGAAAAGGGAAAATGCGTTGCTGCTGTCTATCGTCAAAACATTCTCCTTCGGCACCGCATCTATTATGTCCATGCTCTCCTTTATGTGCCTGAATATCAAAAAATAAACATTGGAATTTGGATAAACTGACTTCAGCTTTTTTATTGCCGGGTATGCAAGCACAGTGCTTCCCATCTCCGCCAGCTCAATGAAAAGGACATTTTTCGGGGCTTCTTTATAGTGCGGGTTTTTAAGCCCGAGAAGCCTCTGGAATCTGTATATTATGGTTGCAATGAAGCATAATGGTATGCCTATCCAATAGTCAATCTTCCTCATGGTGTTTGGCTCCATTTTAATGTGGACGGAAAGGAAATATGTTTAAAAGGTTTTGGTAAGGTTTTAAAAAGAGAGGGGATTATTGGGGCTTGGGGGCTGAAGATGATTGGTGAATTATTATGAAAAAAGATGTGAACAGGATTCTTTTATTCCTGACCATAATCCCAATATTCTTATACATAATATTCAGCATTCACTATCAAAACAGGCTGAATGAAATTTCTTTTGAGTACAATGAAAAATTAAAGAAGTTTGAAGAAGCAACAGGAAATGCCATTTTGGAGCAGAAAAACAAAACTTATGTTATTACAGAGACTGCCTTAAAGGACAAAGAGGCATTGGAAGTGATTTACTCTGGCTTGAAGGTTGAAAACCAGAATCTGGCAAATGAAAAGGAAAGGCTGGAAAATGAGTTGAATTCCCTGGAATCGCAGTTAAATGACAGAAATACAAAGTTTGACTTGCTGCAGGCGCAATTCCGGCAGGTTCAGAACAGCCTGATTAAGTCTAATGAGGAAATAAGCGGGTTAATGGCAAAGAACAGGCAGCTGTGCGGGAGTGTTAAGGCCTCAGGCGGGGAATGCTGAATTGTTGGAGTCATTCTTTTGATTCCTGCTGTAAGCGCCGTAGTATCTGGTGATTTTGAATTGTTTGGGAGGAATATGCTGCAGCAATGAAGCTATAAAATTTGCAGTTGATTTTGTAATCACTAATTTATTTTGCTGATTATTCGTGCAATAGAATGTAACCTCATTATTATTGCAATTGATTATTCTCCCGTTGGCTATTGCGGGATGCCTTACGTATCTTCCAGCATATTTGGCAAGCTGCTTTGATTTGATTGTGCCTGACCATACATAATATCCGTAATAATATTTATTTGACGTCAGGTTTAGGTTGGCGAGGATTGTTTCTCTCCAAATCTTATTGAATTTAAAATTGAAATTTATATTTGAATTTGTCAGTATGTGCAGATGCGGATGGAATTTCATGTCTTTACCAAAAGTGTGGAGTATAGCAACAAGACCGATTAGCGATGAGCCTGAGCAGAGCTTTTGAAAAAATCCCTTGATGACATCATTAAAATAGAAAGATTATTCCAGTTTCTTAGTGTATTCCTAAGGCAAGAAGGCACTGTTAAGACGACATGCCTGCAGGGAAGAGGATATAAAGTGCTTTTCAGGCCATCAGACCACGCATCGGCATATCTTTTTCCGCATGAGCTGCATATTCTGGAATTGCAGCTGCTTTTGGAGCAGTCAATCATTTTTTCAACTTCTCTTTTTTGGTGGCTTGTTGGGTTATTTGACCTGAGATAAGATTTCCATTTTTCTTTTAATATCTGCCTGACAGAATGCATAAAATCACCTCCAAATTTTAGATTTTATAAATGCTTCTTTGGCGAGAATTGGGGTTTTTAAGAAAAAGAACTTTACGTGCCATGAAAATTTGGACATTAACTTGCTTATCCCCCTGTCCATAATTTTCTTCTATTACAACAATCAATGTTTCATTGTTTGACAGATTTAAAGAATAATTTAAAGAAGGATTTGTAATGTTGAACTGAGCAGTAGTATTTACAATATTCTCGTTTGTAATCAAGAAATCAAATATTCTGGTTGTCGCATTTTTTATTGTTGTAAAAAACTGATTAAGATTTAGCCATTTAATGTAGTAGTATTCAGAATAAGAATCTGTGAAGTTGCCAGAACCTATATTGACTTTGATTTGCTTCAATCCACCAAAAGTGAAATTTAGTTCCTGCGTTATGGTTGTTGATTGTCCTTGATTTAATGAAATACCAGAAGCATTTGAATACAATGCGCCATTAAAAGAAACATTCCATTTAATATCATTCAAACTGGCAAAGTAGTTTTTAATATTGAATTTTAAATTAATAGTATCTTTGTCCATTAATGTGCTGTTGTAATCCTCAATCTTAATCCCATCAAAGAGTAAAGTAGTAAATTTACTCTGGTTTCCGTCGGCAGAGAAAACAGAACATGATAAATTTTTGTTGGATAGACTATAGTTATGCTCCATTACAACAAGCAATTCTTCATTTGGAGACATATTGAATGGAATTGTAGAGACTACTCCATTTGTACAGTTCCAACTCCAATTTATAGAATTTTGATTTATTGTATTTTTGGCAGTAAATTCTGTAACTATGGTGGAGGCATTTTTATAAAGAATTTGTAGAGCATTAGCCACTGCTCCAAATATTAAATTTATCCTTTCATAATCAGATGATGATGCACTCTGACCAGTTAAATTAACTTTGTAGTTTCCGCCTTTTGAATAATTATGCTCAACTATAACTATAATATTTTCTTTTACAGACAAGTTAAATGGAATATTTGAATTTATGATATTGTTATCTTCAAACTCCGCCGTCCAATTGACATTGAGTAAAGAATCATTCTTCTCGTTAATAATGAAGAACTGGACAACTTTTGTTTTATTGGAAGTGTTAAAATCAGTTTGCCTATAAACATCCACGCCCGTACTTGTTGTTATTGACTGATGCGGGAAATGCAGCTGGTTAAGACCATATTTCAATGAGGTAGTTTGAGTATTATTTCTTATAACTTTCAAAATCCTGCCAATTGCATCATAATGATAAATCCAAGAAAAGCCGCCTATTGTTACATTAGTTAACCTATCAAGTCTGTCGTAACTCATTGTGTAAGTTCTGTTATTAACGGAATCATTAATTGATAGAATGTTACCAACGTTATCATAAGTGTAATTCAACTGCTGGATTGTGTCGGTTTTTATCTGCCTTAATCTTAAATTATTGGAATTGTAATCAAATTGCGTTATCTTTGAGTTAAAATATGTCCTGTTTAATGGATTTCCTAATGAATTATATCTTGTTTGGTCAATGTAGCCCCTTATTTTGTTTAATTTATTTTGCTGATTATAATAGTAATCGAAATCATCTCCGTCAGGAAGCCTCGCCTCTAATATCCTATTCATTGAATCGTAAGTAAGACCTGTATTAAAGCTGAATTTTCTTATGTTGAGAATTTCTTTGGTGTTTCTTAATCTGTCGTCATAAGAATATGCGAAAGATATATTGTCATAGCTTAAATTTGTTAAAGTCCCTTGATATTGCTTGTCATAGGCAAAAGTAAATATTTGGGAGGAAGTATTTTTTTGGTTTATTCTATTCAAGTCGTCATAACTCAATAGAATTATATTGCCTTTGTTGTCGGTTTGTTTCATCAAGTTGTTGGCGAAGTCATAACCATAACTCCAAACTCCCAAATCAGGGTCGTCCAATTTTGTTTTTCTGCCAAGACTATCGTATGTGAAGTTAAAATTGTTTCCATAAGTATCCCTAATTCCAACTAACTCATCAGCACCATTATAGCTGTAAGTAGTATTATAAGTTTCATTATCCAGCAAATAAAAATCAGTATTGTATTCAGTAACAGCAATAATCCTGTCAAAAGCATCCAGCAAATAAGTATGCTTATTGCCATTCTCATCATAGTCATTAATTTCCCATTTGTTGAAAGAAGTATTTTTGGTTGTTCCGTCTGGATTAATGACGGAAGTAATCCTACCGACAGCATCGTAATTATATCTTGTTTTATTGGAAAGATTTGTTGTTGTAGATAAATTAACATTGAAATTGTCAAAGTAGGGATTCTGCTCTTCTTTTACCCTAAACAACCCATCATAAAATAAATTCTTGACAACCTGTCCATTATCTGATGGAGATTTTATTTGAACCAAATTGGCAAAGCCGTCATAGTAACAATATCTTCAAATTTAAGTAACTGTGCAGAGAACTTCAGAATCTCTAATCTGCGAACTTGATGTTTCCCTAATTATGTCCTGCCCATGTTTTATAAGGGGCTTGTTTCTTACAACAGAAGTAAATCTTAATTGAATTGTAATAACTTTATTTTCCACTTTAGTATTAAATTCAAATATCTTGACATTCATTAAAGCAAGTTTTGATAATTTAAATAATTGGGAGGCATCGAATATTCTTAATCCAGTTATAAACCCTTGAGTATCAATATCTACAATTAGGTTCTCAAATTCAATAGACATTGCGTAATCCCTATTTTTAATCTTAAAAAGCATTATGTCATTTCTGTAATCGTAGGAATATTCTCCTTTTCCCCTAGCATCCAGATGTTTACTTTCCATTTTCCAGCCTTTTCAAGTTTGGCATTGTCTCAGTATTGATAAATGTTATTATCTCCAATTTTGGCTCTTTTATCTCCAAAATAATGCGCAGGAAGCCCCAGTTTCTTTTGAAAAAGGCGGCGTATCTCCCATTTTGCTGCAAGCCTACGCCTCGGGGATTTTCCCTTAATAAAGTGGATATTAGCTCTTCTTCTTTAAAAAGCTTTCTTTGAGCCTCGCTTAAATGATCAAGAGCGTGGGGATTTACATCAATGTTATTTTTGTATTTTAAAATAATTTCCTTGAATTCTTCTAAATCAACCTCTTTTATTATTTTGGTTGTGCTCATAACGAATTTGCTTAACTATTCTGTATAAAAACATTTTCTTTAAAAAAAGAGCCTGCCAAGCCGAGATTGCACTACAGCCCCGCCGAGCCACTATAATCCCGAATTATCTGTTGTGCTACGTAAAGTTCAACACAAGAATTCTGTATATGAAGCCCTTATTTATACCCTCCTATTTTTGTCGACGATAAATTACATTTTTTGTCTAGGGGTTTCTCTAATCAAAGCCAGTTTTACTTATTGATTATGGCAATTTAATAAGTCGTAATAAGCCTTAACAGCCAATTTTCTCGCAGTAGCTATCATGCACTTTTTTGGATGTTTTCCATTATTTTTGAGCCTGTAGAAAAATTCAGCATATTTGGTTTTGTAAACCAAATTATTCAGAACCAGATTATAGAATATACACCTAAGAATCCTATTGCCCTGTTTTGTTATATAGCAGTTAACTGATTGCGAGCTTCCAGATTGTTTTTCTGATACATCGAGGCCAATATACTTTACAAATTTTTTATAATTTGAGAATCTTCTTATATCATAAACTTCTCCAACAATTGTAGATAAGCTGATTATGCTATATCCATATGCATTAAGCAAAGGGGCGTAGGGAGTTTCTTTTACTTTTTCTCCCATCTTATTTTTTATATCATCAACTAAATCTTGATAGAACAACAATATCTTGATTGTGTATAAAAAGCAGGATATTGGATAATCAGAAACCCCAATGGAATCTTTGGCTACTGCCCTTAATCTTTTTGCATAATCCAAAGTAAATTTGCTGGTTTTATTCAATCTTTCAATTAATGCCTGATAAATTTCCTCGTCAGTTACTTCTGCTATTGCTTTTGGCGTTGGATATTTCAATAGCATATATGCAACCGCTTTTGTTCTTTTTATGAAGAAATTCTTTTCGAGTTCCGGAAAGATAACGCTTAATTGGCTTTTAAAGCTGTGCTTATGCCTTGAAAGCTGTTTTACCGCCCTGTAGTATAATCTCACTAAATCCTTCAATTCATCATTTTTAATAGGGTTTATTTTCTTAAAATCAAAGGAAAGGTATTCTGCTATGGATCTTGCATCAACCCTGTCATTTTTTCGGTGGGGATGATGAAGTTTAGTAAAGTTCTTCATCTGCACATTATCCACGTAGAATACCTGATATTTCCTTTTCAGGAAGCTATAAAGCGCTTTGCAGTAGTTGGATGTAGTTTCCAAGGCTATTTTGGTGTCTTCTGTTAAATGCTGCTCAAGCCTCTCAAATCCCTCTTTGTTATGCAGTATCTCAAACTCTGCTGTTATTTTCTTATCTTTGTCCAGTATGCATACACTAGACTTATCTTTTGATACATCTATTCCGCAGTACATTTTTTTACCTCCCCTAATAACTTTACACACCGTCATAATCGGGCAGTGAGCCCACGGTTTTGCTCGTGCATGGTTATTAGATAATGAACATCAAATATGAATTTAGGTATCTAACCAACTATATAAATATTTAGGTATCTAAAAGAGAGCATTAGGGGCTATATTTTTAGGTATCAAAAAGCTTAAGTATAAGTTAGGTATCTAATGGAAGCATGAGGCTTTTAAGTCAAAAAAGCAGGGAGTATAAGGGCAGAGAATACAAGAAATTCTGGGTTGTGATTTCCAATAAGCTGATTGAAAAATTAGGGTGGAAAACTGGAGATGAGCTAGAGGCGGAAGTTAAGGGGGAGAAATTGGTTATTGGGAAAGAGTAGTTTTTAGAAAATATTAACAAAAGTTTTTATAGTTTTGTAATTTTGATGTACTAAAATGAAGAAAAGTAAACTAATTACTTTTTTGTTGGTCTTTATTCTATTTGTTACACTTTATATTAATTATTTAAAAATAAACGGCATATGGGTAATTTTTTTGTTTATATTAACTATTTTTTTGTTTTTATTAACTCTCGTGAATTTTATAGAGGTCAAGTATCCCGAATCAAAATTAGGTAAAAAAATTGTAAGTGTCTTAATAAAAATCAAAGATATTGTAAAAGAATTATTTCCATAAATTTCATTAAATGCTATTTATTTTTTATCTTTTTTAATCGCATCTTCTTTCTTTTGTCCTTCTTCAACTGGAACAACTTTCCAATTTCCTTCCTCATCTTTCACAAAGAAATATCCTCCACCACCGCTACCACTTCCACTGCTTGAAGTAGGTTTATCTTTCTCTTTTTCTTCATATGTTTTTGAAATATACTTTTCTAGTAAAGCAGGGTCGGGTTTAAGTTTAGTTCTTGAATCTTCAAAGCAGTCTATATTTGCGAGATCACATAATTCTTGGCGTTTTTCAATTTCTCTTTTTTTGGTAATCTGGAGGAGTATGCTTCTTAAGGTAAGATTTCCAGTTTTCTTTTAATATCTGCCCGACATAATGCATAGAATAACATCGAAATTTTAGATTTTATAAATGCTTCTTTGGCGATAATTGGGGTTTTTAAGAAAAAGAACTTTACGTGCCAAAATGGATTTGATTGCCTTTGTTGTCTGTTTGTTTAATCAGGTTGTTTGTTAAATCATACAAATAACTCCAAACTCCTAAATCAGGATCATCTAATCTTGTCTTTCTTCCCAAAGAATCGTAGCTGAAATTAAAATCATTGCCGTAGGTATCTCTAATGCCTATTAGCTGGTCAACACCATCATAATTATAGGTTGTATTATACGTTTCATTATCCATCAAATAGAAATCAGTATTGTACTCAGTAACAGCAATAATCCTGCCATGCGCATCCAGCAGATAAGTATGCCTATTCCCATTCTCATCATAGTCATTAATTTCCCATCTGTTAAAAGAAGTATTTTTGGTTGTGCCATCTGGATTAACAACAGAAGTAATCCTTGAAAGAACATCATAATTATATTTTGTTTTGTTGGATATGTTTGAAATAGAACTTAAATTAATTGAAAAATCACTAAAATATGGATTTTGCTCTGATGAAACTCTGAACAACCCGTCATAAAATAAGTTTTTAACAACCTGCTGTCCATTATCTGATGGACTTTTAATCTGCGCCAAATTAGCAAACCCGTCATAATAATAGTAAACATCAATAGTATTATTTGAAGTAGTCCTTTGCTTTATTATCTCAACCTCCGGAGCAATCCCATCAAAAGAATAAGTGTAGGATTTTGTCGGGAAGTCAGAATCGTCGTAAGGTAGAATCTCTTTGCTTATTCTTCCAAATGTATCATAAATATTGGTTTTAGTGATTCCGTTTTTGGTTTCAGTCAGAATATTCCCAAAAACATCATAAACATAATCAGTCTTATGCCCTAGTGCGTTTATTGCTCTTTCTGGGTATGTGAAAGTCAAATCAGTTAATCCATACTCATATTTTGTAAGCCTGCCAAGAGGGTCTAACTGCTCTATTAAATTTCCAAAGCTATCATAAGTAAACCTTGCTGTTGGATTCCCTCCTCCAGTATCAAGCCATGATTCTGTTTTGGTTAAGTCGCCTTTTGCTATACTGCCATACTCCTTGTTGTCGTAGAAGTACTTGGTTTCCCTTACTTTGTTGTGATTATTGTCAAATAAGATATACCAAGTTGGCTTATCCAGTACCCATATCGTATGGTTGTAGGCAAAGCTGTAATTTTCGTACTTTTCATCTCCAGAAGC
>CAYVTQ010000007.1:0-40256 GCA_964454865.1 uncultured Methanosarcinales archaeon | reverse complement strand
TTTACCATGAACTCAAGCGTTTGGCTTGAGAGGAAATTTTTATGGGAAAAGATAGATTCTCATGTATTTGCACAATCTTTAAAAACATTATTCCAATATCCGGTGCAATGGAGAGCATTGAGTGCCTTAACTGGCTGAAGGAAAACAGCCTTTACGGGCTTTCTTTAAGGGCTTCACAGACAATCAAGAAGGTCTTTACGCCCTGCCTGGGAGTGAAGGATGAGAAGATACTGGTGGTAGGAGACACCGGGTTCAAAAACAGGAATGTAGCGGCAGTTATCTCAGGCGCTTATTATCTTGCTGCCCAGGACTTAAAGCTTGATGCAAAACTCCTATTCCAGGATGCCAAGTCAAGAGGTGATGAGGCAGAGCAGCATGTGCTGAAGTCCTTGTCTGACCTCAAGAGCAATAACATAATAATCCTCAATATGTCAGACAAGCTTGGAAGCATAAACGAGATGGGAAAGAGCTTCAGGAAGTGGGTTAAGAAGAAGAACCACAGGTTTGTTTCTGCAATGAGCCTTGGAGACCTGGAAACTGAGAAGTTTGAGATAATAACAGATGCAATTGATGTTCCGTACAAGGCAATGCAGGCGCAGCATGATGAATTGAGGAAGAAGATTGATGATGCCCGGGAGATAAGAATAACAACTCCGGCAGGAACTGATGTTTATTACAACATTGAGAATATCAGCGCGATTTCTGCTGACGGGAATTACACTGAGCCCGGAGCCGGCGGGAACCTGCCTGCAGGCGAAGTCTATATTCCCCCAAATGGCAGGAAAGTGGAAGGCAAGGTCGTGATTGACGGAAGCTCCAGAACGCATGAGCACACTATCCTGATAAAAAAGCCAATAGAGCTGAAGATAGAGAATGGCGAAATTGCAGAGATAAAAGGTGATGATGAGGCAAGGCAGCTCGAGAAAGCTCTGGAATGGGCTGCATCAAATGCAAAGAACCCCGGCAGCGTAAGAAGGATCTGCGAGCTTGGAATCGGCTTGAATCCAAAAGCAAAGATAATAGGGGCAATGATAATTGACGACAAGACTCTGGGGACTGCCCACATAGGCATCGGCTCAAACTACTGGTTTGGAGGAGACATATACGCAATCATACATTTAGACCAGGTTTTCAGAAATCCCACTATTTATTTGGACGGAAAGGTTTTGAAGGTTTGAAAAACAGGCATTAAAGCATAAATATAGATTTCTGAAGCGTTTTAGATAGAGTATTCAATCCGCCTTCGGCAAAACTAGTGCGAGGCGTCGCTGTCTGCCACACGCTCCGCCTCGCCAATTTATACATTATTGTAATGGATTCGAGGCGGAATTTTAATGGCGGTAAAAATTCCGCCGAGCGTATCTTTGCCGCAAAGCGACAGAATGAATTGATGTATATACTTCAGAAAGCTAAATCCTTGCTTTAAAACAAAATATATATTAACCCCCTTCTCAATATCTTAAATTAAAAAAAGGTGCAACAATGAAATTTACATCAGGCTATTATTCTCACCAGCCCATTGTGGATTATTTTAATTCCATGGATCCTGACACATACGACCACAATCCGCCTCACGATAATCATGAAAGCCATCAGGGAGAGTATCACGGCGCTGAGCTGGGCATCAAGGATATTGGAATGAGCGTCCCGATGGGAATTTCTGCCGCAAATGTGGCGGGCATATACAGCAAGATCAGGATGGGCGCCGGAAATATAGAGATCCAGTTTCCGGGCTACAGGAGCGGGCAGAGAAATGCGCAAACGCCGGAGATGCTTGGAGAGGACCAGAGGCAGGCAATCAGAGAACTGTCTTTGGCAAATGAAGTGAAATTCAACACGCACGCCAGCTTTGGCTTGATGGGGCTGATGGGGAGGGATGAAAGAGGCAATTTTTCAATCTACAATGCAACGCAGGATTTGTTTGAGCTGAAAAGGGCTATTGACTTCCAGGCAGATGTCGGAGGAGGCTCTGTTGTAATCCACTCCGGAGAGTTTGAAAGGCCCATGACTGACATGTACCTTGATGACCAGACCGGAAGAACGAACCTTGCAAGGGATCCTTCGGGCAGGCTGCTTTTCAGGCAGGCGCATACGCAGGAGATTGATGCAAAGTTTGAGCTGCTTGATGACAGGACTTCGCAGAAAATGGAGACTGTGCAGAAAGACAGACTGGTTGCTGTGCCTGTATGGCTTACTTCAAAGGAAGGCAAGTGGGGGATAGATCAAGATGGCAGCAAAGTTTTCATAAACAAAGGGGATTATGTGGATTATGAGGGAAGAAAGATAAAACTGGAGAATATATATGATCCAAGAAGAGGGAGGGTGCCTGAGTATAATGAAAGCGAAGGAAGATTCAGGACAGAGCTGAAGAGCTTTGAGTACTTCAGGACTGAATCAGACAGCTATAACCAATGGTTTGAAAAAAGGTATGGAAAAACTCCTACTTATTATGAGAAAAGATATCCTGAGGAGGCATTTTTGCATGCTACGTTGGAAACCCAGGAAGGGCACGCAAGAGGATGGGCGCTGCAGTATGCCCAAGACACCCAGAGATGGCTGAAGGCGATACAAAAGCTGGAAGATGCAAAAAGGTATTATGAGCAGATTGACAGGACGCTGCCGGAAACGGAAAAATGGAAGATTTTGAGGCAGGATCCTGAGTTTGCGCAGATAACAAAAAGCATTCTTGCCCCGGAAATGAGGCATCCTCTTGACATGATTAAGGAAGAGCTTGAGCAGGCAAGGCTAAGGCTGGAGTTTGCAAGGCAGGCATCGACATCGCAGGAGCAGCAGGCAAGGGACACTAATGAGACAAAGCAGCACCTGATTACCCCAATCAAAAGGCTGGAGAGACATGGCATAAGGCTTTATGCGGAAGCAGGAATACACGCCTTGAGGAAGACAAAAGATTCAAGCAATCCTGTCTTTGTTTCTATAGAGCATATTTTCCCCGAGAGGTTTGGGGGGCATATTGAAGAGCTGAAGTGGATAATACAAAAGGCAAGAGAGAGGATGGTTGACCTTCTTACAAATCCCTCTATTCCATACGGCGTAAGCTTGGCTCCTACAGAGATAACTCCGGAGAAAGTAAGGAAGCCGGAAGAAGCGTTCAGGCAGCCTAATCCTTATTATATGGGCGTTAGCAAGGAGGAGGCTCAAAAGCTGGCAGAGAAGCACATCAAGGCAACAATTGACACAGGCCACATCAACCTGTGGAGAAAGTACTGGCAGGAGGACCCGACAAGGACAAAAGAGCAGAATGACAACGAGTTCAACAAATGGGTGCTGAGGCAGATAGAAAGCGTTGCCAAAGAGAACATGGTCGGGAATGTCCACCTTGCAGACAATTTCGGATACCATGACGACCATCTTGCGCCGGGGCAGGGCAACAGCCCTGTAAAGGAGATCGTTTCGATATTAAAGAAGCACGGGTATGAAAAAGCATATACAGTAGAGCCGGGCGCAGACGCTTCAACAGACTTGAGCGACTTCCACGGCCTGATGAAAACATGGAGGCACTTCGGCAGCCCGATTTACGGCATGGGCGGAATGGGAGGCTCAAGATCCCCCCAAAGCTGGGCGGATGTTCAATACTCCTTTTTCGGCCAGAACAAGCCGCCTTATTACATCTTTGGGCCTTATGCTCCAAGCAATGACTGGACGCTCTGGAGCGCAGTGCCGTTGGAATAATTGGGTTAATACATTTCTATTATCTTACAGATTTCATCAATTTTTTCTGGATTTAAGCTGACTTGCAATCCGTAAGAAGTATTTTTCGGCAGAATAAGATTCTTTTTTATCAATTCTTCAACTGCTTCTTTAGCTTCGCCTATAGCATGGCTTGGCAACCCTTTAGTCAGATTTTCAATAGCTGTATGTTTTCCTCCAATAATTCTGTGCCTGAATAATTTTCTTAAAATAATTTTTTTGAAATCCATTGAATAAATCGCACATTGATTATGGTATTTATAGTTTTATTCATTAAAGTAGACATTTAAATTAAGAAAAATATATAAATAACCTCTTATTAATGAATATCATGAATGAAGAAATTTCCTCATTTAGAATGGTTTTTGGAGATTCTCCAATAGTTAAAGTTGTAGACTTCTTTTTAGACAACAGGGAGTTTGACTACAGCTTGACAGACATAGCTAAAAACGCAGACATTGGATGGAGCACACTGCACCAGTTCTGGAACAAATTTGTAAATTTGGGAATTGTTGTAAAGACAAGAAGCATAGGAAGGGCTGAATTATACAAGCTCAACATGGAAAGCCCGCTTGTGAAAAAGCTTATGGATTTGGATGCTGTAATTTCAAAGAAGATGGTTGAGGGGGAGATTGGGAAAATAAAAGGAGATAAGTTGGTTGTGGAAGAGGATTAATGGCAAAAAAAGACCCGTTCATGAGATGGATAAAAAATCCAAAATCTATTGATTGGGCGGACGTAAAAAAATATATAGAAGAAGGAGATACTTTAAGTGCAATTATTACTGCCCATTCTCATATAGAGATTATTTTAAGAATGGGATTAAATACTTTTGCTGGAACAATCCACTATGTTTATCAAGGAGTTAGAGAATATTCTCCAAAGAGTGCAAAAGATTTTAAAAATTATTCATTCTTTCAAATTTTACAAATTGCAAATTATTTTTCTTTAGTAGATAATGAAATGTATTCCAAGCTTTATACGCTCAACCAGATTAGAAATGATTGGGCACATTCGTATCTCTTTAAGGAAGAATTAAATAAATCCGAAGCGGAGAATATTGCTTTAAAATCAGAAAAATATATCCCAGAGCTTATAACTAATTTAGGAAAATTATCAGCTAAAATTAGCAGTAGTAAGGTTATCAAAGTATCTTAATTTTTTAATTAAGTTATATCCACAAGACCTAACCCCCTCAAAAACAAATACATTTATAAACACGTAATCCATACATACCTTATATTTAAAGCAGGGTGGGTACTTAGCTGACGCTCAATTGGGGTGAGGAAAGTCCGCCCACCAGGTAAGCGCATTTTTGCCTGTAAAAGGGTGAATTTGCTTTGCCAATATGCCGCTTGCACAAGCAAGGCCCGGAAACGGGCGGCAACCGCGCAGAAACGATACCGGCAGTAAATAAGCATGATGCTTGCGAAGGCTTTCGCGAGAGGGCTGAGAACAGCGGACGTTTTTATTGCATGGGTGAAACGGCGAGCCCCGGCGGTGCAACTCTTTATGAGGCTTAGTTGAATGCTAAGACAGGCTATCACAATGCTTAATGCGTTGTACTAAGGGCCTGACAAAAGGCGGCTTATTCCTGCCCGGCTTTAAATTTACTACAAAATGGCGCAAGACAGGGTTCAGATGCCTTCCGGAATGGGAGGATTGGTAAGGTACTTTGACGAGTATCAAAGCAAGATAAAGTTCAAGCCGGGCCATGTGATAATTTTAAGCATAGTCGTGATTGTCATAATGCTTATTCTGTATTCCTACGGCGGCAGATTATTGGGAATTTAAGGAGGGCTCATGTTTCCAGGCGTTAATCCCAGAGAGATGCAGAAGGTTATGAAGCGGATGGGGATACAGCAGGAGGAAATAGACGCTTCTGAAGTGATTATAAGGCTGCAGGACAGGGATATTGTAATTGCAAACCCCCAAGTTGCAAAAGTCAACATGATGGGGCAGGAAACCTACCAGATTGCAGGCAAGGCAAGAGAGGTTGCAAGAGACTCCAAGCCCGAGATAAGCGAAGACGACATCAACACCATCATGGGGCAGGCAGGCTGCACAAGAGAGGAAGCAGAAATTGCCCTTGAGGAAACCAAAGGGAATATAGCAGAAGCGATAATAAAACTGCAGAATAAATGAAAATGTTTTTATACCAATATTCACAAACACTGGAAGAGGATTTAAGCATGGAAGACTCTTTTGAGAAAGCAATTGATGAGTTTAAGAGGGTTGACCACTTGTTCTATGTAAGCCTGAAATACACAAGAACCGTGGATGTCCTAAAAAATGTGATGGAGAGGATCATAACCTGCATAGACTTCTGCATGGAGAGCCTGTTGAGATATGCGAGAGAAAAAGGGCAGCTTGCAGAGGACACGCCGAAAAATGCAGGGCTGAAGGCGGAGCTTGTGAAGAAAACTTACAGCCATTTTCCTGAAATAGCCGATACTGCAGACTTTTATTTAAAATTGAGGAAGCTTGTCAGGGCAGAGTATGCAAAAAGAGAGGAGTTCAGAAGGCATGTCACAATGATTGCAACAATCGACAAGGGAGAGGTAGTAGAGGTCAGCATTGATGTTCTGAAAGAGTATTATGACAAAACAAAGGGCTTTCTGGACCTGGTTAAGAGAGTTATAAGAGAAGAGAAATACGAGTAAAAGATGGTTGAGCGCCTTGCAGGAAGATTAAGAAAAAAAGGGTGGCAGAAAGAGCATATACACAAGGCAGTTGAACTGATAAATAACGCAAAACAAAACAGGCATCCCGGCATTAAGCTGATGGATTCCCTTGTCTATTGGATACTGCTTCTGCTGATTGTTCTGGGCAATTTCACAATTTCCATAGGGCTGCTGCCGCTGCTTTTGGCGCTGCAAGGCATTTTCCTGTATCCAATTATTGCTGCCGCTGCTATAGTTTTTGGGCTTTTGTTTGAGCTGGTGATAAGAAGCATAGAGCATCTGGAGATGAAGCACCATTTCTTTTTGGCATTGGTGATACCGTTCATCGCTGTCATAAATTTTCTTGTGATGGCGCAGTTCGCAAGGGAAGCCCAGATTTCATTGGGCTTGGCAGAAAGGCATGATTACATTTCCTTAAGCATTGCTTATACGGCTGCATTTGTCCTTCCTTACATTTATTATAAGTTTATTCTTAAGAAAGGGTATTACTCTGAGGAGCCGGAGTATTAGGAGCTTAATTTCTCTTTTATTTCCCTCATCCCTTCAGTGATATAAAGATACTTGTATGACTTGTGGATGTGCATTATCTCCACTTCCCTGATGACATCAGTAAACCTGTTTCTTAATTCCCTTATCAGACTGTGGTTTGTTTCTATACTGGGGCTCTCAACATCAAGCTCAAGCTCCCAGTTTCCCATGCAGTAAACTATTTCTATTGCATTAGGATGGAAATTAAGGAAAGATATCATCTCTTTTTCCCTTTCTTTGGTCAGGCTTTGGATTGTGAGGAAAATCTTGTAAGTCTTGAAGCTGAGAAGCTCGCCATTTAGGAATACCTTAAATCCGTATATAACCTTCTGCTCAATGAGCTTTTTCAGGCGGTAAGCGACAACGTTTCTTGACAGGCCTAATTTTCTGCCTATTTCCATGTCAGACAATCTTGCATTCAGGGATATTGCAAGAAGCAGCTGAAAATCAATCTTGTCCAAGGTTATCTCGGAAATTTCGCCGGCCCAGGTGAATTTTGAGAAGTCCATCTCCTTTTTTGACGGCGCAAGATGCTTCCGCATAAGCTGGATGACCTTAGTGTTTGCAATGATGCTCTTTTTTGAAAAATAAAAAGAGTACTTGTTGTTTATTTCCGTGAATATCTCATTGAACTGGAATATGTTCTTGCTCCAGAACACTAGATAGATATCCCAAATGCCGTCGCACGTCGCAACCCATGTTATATTTGGATTGTTTCTTAAATCTTCAATCATCTCCCTCTCTTTTTTCTCGTCAAGATTCTGGAGCTTGATGTAGATTTTGAAGATAGAGTAGCCGATTTTTGAGATGTCAATGCAGGTATAATATCCCCTAATCACTCCGAGATTTTCAAGCCTTTTTATCTTGTATTCCACAAGCTGGGGGCTAAGACCTACTTTCTTCGCTATTCTCGACGTGCTTTGCCTCGAATCAAGCGAAAGCCGGTAGATTATTTTTCTGTCTTTCAGGCCTATCTTTATCATATTTTTAAAAATAGTGAATTTTAGTATATATATTTTTCTTTTTTTAAAAAAATCTTCTAAATAATTTTAAATATATGTCCTAACTCTATAGTAATAAAAATTTAGTTAAAATGATAAATAAACCAAAAATCAGTTTTGTAGCCAGCCCTTCGCCTGCACTGCTGGATGAAAATGGCAGCCCTTATGGGCCGATTAGAACAAACACCTTTCCGCAATCACAAATTACGCTGGCGAGCAGCCTTGCTTCTGTTGATGTTGAGGCTGAATTACTGGACATTAGAACTATAGACAATCCAAATGAATGGAAAACACTGGCAAGTGATGAGTTTGCTGAACCTGTAGCATATGGGAATAAAGTATTGACAAGACATTTTATTGGAGATTACAAAGCAAGAATCCGGCAATCTTCAGGAGATATTGATGTTTATGTATTGACTTCTAATTTCACATATGAGGCTAACTGTGTAAGGCAAATTATAAAAGAACTAAAAGCATTTAACCCATCAGCATTGATGTTAGTAGGCGGCAGAGACGCTTCGGCAGCGGGCAGACATCAGTTCTATTTTGAAGCGGGCGCCGACTTTATAGGGCTTGGTGATGGCGATGCAAGCTTAAAGAGATTTCTTGAAGATATTATAGAGAATAATCTCCAAAGGCAAACTAATCGTTTTATTATGCCTTCCCAATTAAGCAAAGAGGATTTGCCATTCATTGACCTTGGAATTTTGGGAAGCAATAAAGCAAGATATAATGAAAGCGGCGGAGGAAATGTCCTTGAATCCATAGCAAGAAAAGGCTTTGCAGCATATATTGAAGTTTCAAGAGGCTGCGCCAGATACTGCCCGTTTTGCGTTGAAGCAAATTCCGACAAACTCTACCTCGATGCAGACAGAAGCAAAAAACAGATTGACCATTTTGCCTCAAATGGGGCTGGCTTGTTTATGTTCAGCGATGATAATCTTCTGGAAAGAAAAGATTCGGATCTAATTGACATATTTCAACATCTTAAATCAAAGAATGTTGGGTGGGAATTTCCAGTGGGCTTGGAAATAGAAAGGCTTGCAGATAAAAATAGGAAAATAAATGAAAGGCTTGCAGATGCGCTTTTCTGGAATAATGGCAAAAGAGAAAATTATGCCGGGGCGCACAGGATGCTATTTCCTGTTGAAGATTCCTTAATGAGAAGAACAAAGCTAAAAAAGCTTCGGAATAATGTGTATAAAGAAGTGCTTGCAGAGATTTTAAAACGGGAATTGCCTTATATTAACATCGGAATTATGATTGGCTCGGAGCAAGAAACTCCTGAAGAAAGGCTTAATTTAGAAAGGAATCTTGATTTTCTCTATGATATGGCTGCTGACTCAAACACTAAACTGAATTTCAGCATTTTCTGCACAATGCCTTTGCCAGGAACTCCCCTTTATACAGCAATGGAAAGGCAGGGCAGAATAGCATATGACATAAACAAAGTTCCGGAGCTGTGGAATGTTTTTGCATCTGTCATCAAAGGAGACCATTTCTCTCCTGAAGAAACTGCGCAGTATAGGAGAGATCTTCTGCAAAAATATAATATGCAGCAGGAATTTGGAAAAGTCAATCCAAAGTAGAATATTTTCCAGAAACCTTTATAAGTTCTTTAGATGCCTCTTAACACCAAATTGTTATGGAGGTAGTAGTTTAACGGCAGAATACAGGTCTGTGGAAATCTATTTGCAGTTCACCTGTGGAGCGGGTTCGATTCCCGCCTACCTCCCTTATTTATTCTTTAGTTGTCTTAAATAAATTTAATTCGTTCCGTCGCCTTTGAGGCGACAAAGATACACTCGGCGGAATTTTTACTGCCAAAAAAATTCCGCCTCGGATTTATTGCAATAATCTATAAATTTGCGAGGCGGAGCGCAATGGCAGGAAAGCGACGCCTCGCACTAGCTTTGCCGAAGGCGGAATGAAAACTGCATACAAACTATTTTTTAATGTACCAGAAGATTATTGTCTATCATCGGAATTTGGGGAGCGAAAGGCGAGAAAGTCCGCAGTAGCACGCCGTTCAATATGTCAAAAGCGCAGAAATTTTGTCAGGAAGATTGTCAATTCCGCCAAACTCTTTTATGGGTATGGATTTTATTTTCTTCCTGATTTCAGGGGCAACATAAGCAATTGCCATCTCATTTATTCCGCCGATACTTTCGCAATCATCTTCAACTAAAATATCGGGAATAATTCTTCCAGCAACATCTTTGTATTCTTCATCTTGTCGGCGGAATAGTAATTGACCTTCTGGAAAATTGAATTTTTTAAGAACTGTTTGTATTTGGTTAATCTCCTCAGGTTTTCTGCGAGAAGTCAAATACAATATTTCTGCGCCATCTTTTTTCCAGTTTCGCAGTTTTTTGACGGCATTGCCAATGGGAACATATGATTTATAATCACGCACAGATTTTCCTCTAAAAACTAAAAAAAATCCTTTGCTTTGTTTTACAATTTCATCACGAGTATGACCTGCTGCGTTTTTATGCATTATTATTGTTCCTTCCGTGAAAATTAAGATTATCATATTACAAATCAAAAAATTGTTTTATATAAAGTTATCGAGGTGGGGAAGGCGGATTGCACATGGCACATAACAATAAATATATAAACTCCAATCCCAAAAATCAGCCCATGTATGATGTCATTACCGTGGGCAGCGCCACATTGGATGTGTTCGCAAGGACGGCATATTCAGAGCTTGTGAAGATTATTGACACAAAAGGGGAGACTGATCTTCTTGCATACCCGTGCGGCTCCAAGATTCTGATTGAGGAGCTTGACTTTACTGCAGGAGGAGGCGGGACAAATACTGCTGTCGCTTTCTCAAGGCTCGGGCATAAAGTTGCATACATAGGAAAGCTTGGAAAAGGCACAAATTCCGATTTTATACATAAAAGCCTGAAGCAGGAGAAAATAGATCTTCTATGCGCGCATGGAGAAGGAAATGCGGGCTATTCCATAATTCTTGACAATCTGGAGCATGACAGGACAATTTTAACTTACAAGGGAGCCAATGACCATCTCAGATTCATGGAAATTGACATTAAAAAAGTCAAGTCAAGATGGTTCTATTTCTGCGCAATGATGAATGAATCATTCAATACACTTGAAAAACTTGCCAAGTTCGCTGAAAACAAAAAGATAAAGATTGCATTTAATCCAAGCGCCTATTTGGCTGAAAAAGGAAGCCTGCATTTAAAGCACATTTTGGACAGGACTGAAGTATTGATATTGAATAAAGAAGAAGCTCATTTGCTTGTGGGGCAGGGCGCTCCTGAAGAAGTCCTTGAAAAATTAAGAAGATTGGGGCCTAAAATTGTTGCAGTGACTGACGGCAAAAATGAGCTTTATGCCATGGATTCAAATTTTATTTACAGGTGCAAGCCGCCTAAAGTCAAGATTGCGGATACAACCGGGGCAGGGGATTCTTTCGGGGCAGCATTTGTGTCCGGCATTATCAAAGGCAAAACTGCTGAATTTGCCATTAAGCTTGGAGTGGCTAATGCGTGCTCCAATCTGGCTGAATACGGGGCAAAGACCGGGCTGCTGAATTATGGCGAGGCGCCGAAGTACATAAGAAAATATAGAATAAAGGCAGCAAAGAAAAAATACAAGCAAAGTTTATGATTAACTTTTAGGCTCTGTGCTCACAAGAACATCATTTCCTTCTACCTTAACCTCAAAAGAATCCACTTTTACAGATTTTACAACAGGCGAAACTCCAGTCCTGACGCTATATTTCCAGTGGTGCCATGGGCATGTCACAACGTCGCCGTCTAAAATGCCGTCAGCCAGAGGGCCGCCTGCATGGGCGCATGTGTTGGAGATTGCGCAGAACTCGCCGTCAACATTTGCAATGCATACATCTGTGCCGTCCACATCAACGGATTTCATTTCTCCCGGCTTTATGTCGCCGGCATTTGCCACTTTTTTGAATTCAGGCATTTTATTGTCAGGACTGCTTGGTGCTATAAAAAGTTTTTGATTTGGTCTATGCAGCTTCCCTGAATTTCGGCAGAATGTCGGAAACATTTTCATCAGTGATTGACACCCTAACTAATTTTTCTATTGCATTTTTCAGGAAATAATGGACCTCTTCCTTTTCCGCCAACTCTTCTTCAAATTTTTCTGTTTTGTCCTTTTCCTCGCTTATCATGCCCTTCAATCCCTCTAACTGGCTCTCCACTTTAAGCCATAATTCTTTCCAAGATAAGAATGATCTTCTAGAAGAAGTAAGTCCCCTGTAAACTCCGTTCTCCCCCAATAGAATTCTGAGCTGCCCAATAAGATTGTCTCTTATTCTGCCTGACAATGAGGCAATTTTGTCATGCAATGTCTTGTTTCGTTTTATGCAGCCAGCACCTTTTTTGAAAAGGTCAGCTTCTATATTAATTTTCCTTTCCAAGATATTTTTTGCCCGCCTCATATCCCTTAAATTGCCGCTTTTCTGCAATTCGTGCAGACTCAGCATCGCTTTATATTCTTCCATATAGTTTGCCTTTATATACTCTACAAGGGATTCATCTTTTTTCTTTAGAGCATCTTTTACATGCTCCAGCAGTTTGTCAATAGTAACTTCGGTTTTTTCCAGCATTATTTCCTCTCTCAATGACCCATCAAGAATCAAAAGTTGCTGCCTCAAAAGAAACACTAACTTATGTATCAGAATTATAGCTCTTGAGGGGTTATAGTCTGGATTTTCCATAGTATTCATTGAGGCAAATATACCTCCTATAATTTCCAACTTTCTATTATCTATATCCTCTTCTTTTCTGAAATCCTTTTTTAATTGCTCCAAAATAGAGTTTTTAGAAGACTCTTTTTCTAATAGATCATTTAATGTTCTATTAACATCTTTCTGCAAGCCTTCAATCTTTTTTACATTCAAAAACTTCATTTTGTAATTTTTCGCGCAAGCCTATTTATATTTTTCTAACAACGTTTTTAAAGCAACCAAGACTATTTTAGCACTATGATTTCATACCTAAAAAGCCCCTGTAAGCCAGAGCAGATAGAAACAATACTAAATCCCCTGATTAAAAAATGGTTCTTCAGCAGATTCGAGGAATTTTCGCTCCCGCAGCTTTACGGCGTCATGGAAATACACAGCAGGGGCAATATTCTTGTCAGCGCCCCGACAGGAGCGACAAAGACTTTGACTGCATTCCTTTCCATCCTGAATGAACTGATAGACTCAAGCGAAAAGGGCATACTTGAAAATAAGGTGTATTGTGTTTATATCTCTCCGCTGAAGGCGCTGTCAAATGATATCTCTGTAAACCTCATTGAGCCGCTTAAGGAGATGGAGAAAATTGCAAAGAAGAAGCTTGGAGTAAGGGTTGCCGTTAGAACAGGCGACACAACGCCTTATGAAAGGCAGAAGATGCTGGACAAAGTGCCGCATATACTGATAACAACGCCAGAATCACTGGCAATAATGCTTACTTCAATAAAATTCCGAGAATTGTTAAGGAATGTTGAATGGTGCATTGTGGATGAGGTGCATGCGCTGGCGGAAAACAAAAGAGGAGTGCATCTTTCGCTGTCGCTGGAGAGGCTTAATCTGCTGTCGCCGTCAATGACTAGGGTCGGCCTGAGCGCGACAATCTCGCCGTTGGAGGAGATAGCAAGGTTTCTTGTAGGCAATAATAATGACGGGACGGAAAGGGACTGCAAGATTGTGGATGTGCAGTTCATCAAGCAAATGGACCTTAAAGTTCTTTCGCCAGTGCCGGATTTGGTTGACATGGAGCACAAGAACATGCACGACTCGATGTACAGTCTCATTGATGATTTGATACAGCATCACAGGACTACTTTGATTTTCACAAACACAAGGGCAGCCACTGAGAGGGTCGTGCATCATCTGAAAGAAAAGTTCCCGAAAAAATACACTGAAAACATAGGGGCGCATCACGGCTCGCTGTCAAAAACTCACAGGCACAACATAGAGAAAAGGCTCAGGAACGGGGAATTGAAAGTGATTGTCTCAAGCACTTCCCTTGAACTGGGGATTGACATCGGCTATATTGACCTTGTGATTTGCCTAAGCTCGCCAAAGTCTGTTGCAAGATTCTTGCAGAGGGCTGGAAGATCAGGGCACAGGCTGCATGACAAGGTAAAGGCAAGGATAATAGTTCTCGACAGGGATGATTTGGTCGAGTGCGCCGTCCTGCTTAAGGCTGCCGTGGAGAAGAAGATAGACAGGATACATGTCCCGAAAAATGCGCTTGATGTCTTGGCGCAGCAGGTTCACGGCATGGCAATCGAGCAGAGATGGAAGGCAAGGGAGATGTTTAAAGCCATAAAACAGAGCTACAGCTACAACAATCTTGAATACGGCGATTTCAAGGAGGTTGTCGAGTATCTGAGCGGAAAATATGTTTCATTGGAAGACAGGCATATCTATGCAAAAATATGGTATGATGAAGAAACGGGCGAGATAGGAAGAAAGGGGAAGATGAGCAGGGTCATTTACATGACAAATGTAGGCACTATACCGGATGAAACGCACGTCATCGTAAAGGTAGGCGAGCAGGTCATCGGCACTATTGACGAGGTTTTTCTTGAAAGGCTTAAGAGAGGAGACGTGTTTGTGCTCGGAGGAGAAAGGTACGAGTTTCTTTATGCAAAAGGAATGGTGGCTTATGCAAATGCCTCTGTCTACAGGCCGCCGACAATCCCAAGCTGGTTTTCAGAGATGCTGCCGCTAAGCTTTGATCTGGCGCTGGAGATCGGAAGGTTCAGGAAGCTTGTGAATGAGATGTTCTGCTCGGGAAAATCAAAAAAAGAGATAACTGAGTTTATTAGCGGCTATGTCTATGCCGACGATAATTCAGTTGAGTCCATCTACAGGTATTTTGAGGAGCAGTACAATTACGCTGAAATCCCGTCGCACAGCAGGATAATAGTGGAGCACTATACTGACGAGAAAAAAAGGAAATATGCAATCTTCCACGCGCTTTACGGAAGAAGGGTGAATGACTGCCTGTCAAGGGCATTGGCTTTTGCAATCTCAAGGACGCAGCACAGGGATGCTGAAATAGGCATAAATGACAACGGGTTTTACATCGCTTCTGACAAGGTGATTGATGTGATGAAAGCCTTCAGGATGATCAAGTCAAAAGAGATGAGGAAAGTCATGGAGAATGCAATTGAGCAGTCCGAGGTGCTGAAGAGAAGGTTCAGGCACTGCGCAACAAGGGCGTTCATGATCTTAAGGAATTACATGGGAAGGCAGAAAAGGGTAGGGAGGCAGCAGGTAAGCTCGATGATTTTGATGAGCGCGGTAAAAAGAATAAATCCCGATTTCTGCATATTGAAGGAGGCAAAAAGGGAAGTGCTTGAAGACCTGATGGATGCGGAGAATGCCACTAATGTAATACAGGGCATTGAGGAAAAGAAAATCCTTGTTAAGGAAATAACAACAACGCTGCCTTCGCCTTTTGCTTTTAACTTAATATTGCAGGGATTTACAGATTTGATGAAAATTGAAGATAAAGTTGAGTTTATAAGGAGAATGCACAAGCAGATTGAGGCGAAGATAGGGATAAAAAGCAAGGAGTGAAATAAAAATATAAAAAGAGTAAGGATTTCCCGCACATGATTTGAATGAATTTAGGAAGAATTGCCGTTTATTCGTCTTTATGCTACATTCTTGCATCATCAGAAAGCTGCGCTCCGCCCGTATTCCGCAAAGAAAAGCCGCACGAGCCTGAAAAAGCAGTTTATCCTGATAATCCTCCTGCAATATCCTCTGCCTCGAATTTAAATAATAATATCGGCCATAAAAAATATGCTGTGCTGCTGCCCGGCTCATTTAATGGTTCCGATACAAAAGACAATTTATCAGAACTTATCCAAGGATTAGCACCATCGCCATATGACACATTAAAGATAATCATTTTCAGCAATGCGTCTGACTCTTCAGCGGCAAATAACCAAAAGCAGGAATCAATTGTCAGCGCATATCTTAATGAGCAGAGATCTAACCAGCCTAATGCATATAATTTTCAGTGGGATATAAAGGCAATGCAGGTTATTTATAGGGATTTTGCAGGCAAAACAATAAGCTGTTTTATTGATTTCTTAATAGGAGATAGTTCAAGCGTTCATTCGTTTTATACGCTAGGCCACGGACTAACTTATGCAGGGGGATTTGAAACTTTTATTTCAGGCCCAGGTATGGCAGATTTTGAAAGAGTATACGTGCCATGGGAGGAGTATTTCAGAAACCAGAAATGGCTTGACTTGTCATGCGGATCAACTTGGCCAGTAATTGACCCGTTTTCGAAAAAGCTTGAGATGCCTGTCCCTGAAGACTATGACGGGCTGGGCAGATATTGGAGGGAACTGCATCTTTATATCCGGCAGGGACTTGAAATCAAACAAAAAATGAAATGCGCTTTTGAGGCAGGTAAAAATACAGAAAGAGGCTCTCAAGCTAAACCTCAATGAACCTGATCTTCTGCCGGGAGCTGATTGCTTCCATCAGCCTTTTACCTATTGGATTATTTTTCTTGATTTTCACAATTCCCGTCTTGCCTGACTTTGCGCTTAGGACATAATCGCCTCCGGCATAAATTTCAACATTCTTATTTTGAAGGTCAATCCCCAAATCAAATATCAAGGCATTGCTTTTCATATTAAGTTCAAAAGGGATTTCATTTCCCTCAATTGCAGACTGCACCGGCTGTTTTTCCTGTTTTCCTTCCAGCTCCCTTACTTCAATGCTTAATCCTAATTTTTCCTCTATTTTTGAAATGTTGGATCCCTGTTTCCCTATGATCCTTGCAATATCCCTTTCAGGCACATGAACCACGCATTTGTTGTCGGACAATACATCCACAACAGCATTGTCTGAATAATGGCTGAACTCCCTTTCAATAGCCTGCTTTGCAAGCTTGTGGGCTCCTGAAGGCCTGTGCTCGGGCATTACCGGCACGACAACAGTCTGCTCGCCATAGCTGTATATCTCATACGCCGGCTTGCCGGATTCAAAATCATGAACTTCAACGACCGGCCTTGACAAGTCCGCTTCTGTCATTCCAGAAGGGACTTTTACAGTCATGTTCAAAGACAAAACCCTGTCAATAAACCCATTTTTTATGAAAAGGACTGTATCAACAATCTGCGGAATAACCCCCATCTCTATCCTGCCAAGAAATCTCTGAATAGCATCAATGGCTTTTGTCGCATGCACGACTCCTACCATCCCGACGCCGGCCAATCTCAAATCCGCAAAAAGCTCAAAATCTTTCGTGTCCCTCATCTCATCAAAAATCGTATAATCCGGCCTTGACAGCAGAAGGATATCATGTATCTCCTGCGAATCGCCCAATGAGATTGCATATTGGGTTATATTCTCGGGCAGAATCATATCCCTCGGAGCTTCCACGGTCTTAATGATTTTGTTTGTTGAAGCATAATACTCTGCCAAAGCAGACGCGAATGTAGACTTGCCCATGCCGGGAGCGCCTGCCACCAGAATCCCTTCTGCCTGCTCAGAAACACGCTTCATCAATTTCTCGCTTAGTTTGTAGTCCTTAAGCTGTAGCTTCCTGACCGGCCTTACAGCAGTTATCTCCCAGCAGTCTGAAAACGGCGGCCTTGTTATCACTATCCTGAATTTTCCAAGCTGGACTATTGTGCTTCCAAACCTTTCAATTTCAATAAAGGCATCCTTTCTTAATTTTGCATCTTCAATTATCTCCCTAGAGATGTCCTGTATTTCGTCCTGCTTAAGCACAGCTTTCCTTAACTGCCTGAACTCCCATTTGCCGGGCATTCCCTTTTTCGCAAAAGGAGGGACATTTTCCCTTAAATGCACCGACATTGTGATTTCATCAAAAAATCTCTCGAGTTTTAATCTCTTCAAGCCAGTCTGCAGTTTTTTGTAGTAGATTACATTCATTCCCTTTGCCAATCCAACTTCGCTCTGAACTTTATCAGAAGTTATAAGGGCTGCATCCTGCTCCCATGCAAGCTGCCTTATCAGCGCATCAATTTCTCCCAAAGAGGCGTGCCTGATTTCAGAGGCTTTCGGCCTGGCGCCATGAAAAGAAAGCTGAAATCCTTTTTTGCCCGACAGCTCTTTTATCCGCTTTATCTCATCCAATCCAAGAAAGCCAATTGCCTTGCCCATATTGGCCTGGTGCTCAAGCTCTGCAATAACTGCTTCATGGACTATGATCTCATTTGTCTTAATTTCGTCCTTGCTTAGCTTCTCAGACAGCAACCCTTCAATTATTACAGAAGTGTCCGGAACTATTTTCGGTATTTCTTTTGTTTGCTCCATTTTAGAAGATTTAATTTACCTTAATTTAAAAAGTTATTGGTTTTTAGATATTTTTTCAATATAGAAAATTAAATTTTGATAGTCTTAAAAAAATTTTGTTAATATAGAAAATAATTCATTTTCCTTTAATTATATTTTCTATTTCACGGATTTCCTCAACCACTCCCTGTTTTTCTTTTTTTGTAGGCTTAAAAGTATACCACAGGGTAACTAAGAATGCCAATGCAGCTGTCACGAACAATAATACCAAAGTCTTGATATTGATATAAGCTATCTTCAAGCCAAGCTGGTAAAGAAAGGATTTTGCTTTTTGCGTGAAATCGAGATTGACAAGAGCAGTTGAAAAATCCGCTTCTGACTGGTATATCCTTCCATTCCTATCATGGTATTCGGCAGTTATCTTGAATTTGTTTGCTCCGGGCTTTAGCTTGCGGCCCTGCATATTGAACTCGATTTCCTTATTCTGGGCAAGCTTATTTATAGAGAATTCCTTCTCAATGCCATTCTGCCTGAATTTCACCACGATATTTTCCGGCGCAGAATAAGAGGCCTTTTTCAGATTAAACACAAATGGGAAGTCCTGCTCATACGCCACGCTGTCAGGAATGTCCACTTTTTCTATTTCAATCCCAGGCTCATCAAGAACTTCAAACTTGACGTATTCAGATTTTGAGACGAGGGCATTTTCGGCATTGATTGAGGCTTCATTGAATCCGGTTTTCTTATTTTTGACATTGAAATTAAATTTCTTGTCCTGGGATATGCCTATGTTCTCAGCATAGCATTCATCAAGATAGCAAACGCCAAGCTTTTCCAGGTAAACATTGCCTGAATTCCTTATGCTGCATTCAATGGTCTGGTTTTCATAAATATAAAACTGATTTTTAGGGATGCTGCACCTAAAAAGCATTTCAGCAGAATAAGATTTCTCTTTTTCCTCTTCTTCCTTTATCATAAGATTGCTGATATCATCATAAGAGTAAAGAATATTCTTTGCGCTGGCAATGAATTCAGCATAGCTTGTCAGATTGCTGCCTGTGCTTACCAACAAAGGCATTGTGTAAACCAGCCCGCCATTCAAGCCAGAATCAACCTTTAAAATCCAATAGGCTTTTTTGCCTTCATTTGGAAGAAGCATGAGATTATGGCTTTTCGGGCCCATTATTTCAACTTCATCCGGCTTTGAGAGGAACAGTTCTGTTGCCAAGTAATAATCATTCGGATTTTTTATCTCTGCTTCAACAAGAGCGTAAGAGCCGAAGCCCACACTATCCTTTGGGACTTTGGATTTGAGGCTAATGAGGGGAGTTATAGGCTCCCCGTGCCTGATAAGCCTTGTCGCAATCTCTAATTTTTTTGTGAATAAATTAATGCTCCTGCCCTGCCAGAGGTAAAAAGTTGAGCCTTCATCAGGATCAATAGATTCCTTGAACTTGAAATGGCTCGGATCAATATAGCCAAACTGCCCGTAAGTGACGTCATACGGAATCCAGCCGTATTTCGGGAAATAAACTTCTGCCCATCCATGAGATCCCCAGCCTTCATCAAACAAAGGTGAGTTGGTGTATGCAACGCCTGAAATGAATTTTGCCGGAACTCCAAGGGAGCGCAGCATTGCAATAAACAAAGAGGTCAATTCATCACAGACTCCCTGCCTGTTCTGCAGAACCCAGCTTGCATTTTGGCTGGCTTTGGCGGTCAGGGTGCTCAGGTTGTAATTGATGTTGTTTTTTGTCCAGTCTGCCATCTTGAAGGCGACAGAATAAAGGTCGTCATCTCCCCGCGCCAGCTCAGAGGCTAGTCTTATTATTTCCTCATTGCCGGAGTCGATTGTTTTTGACGGCTTTGTGTATTCAATTACCTCATCTGGCAGAAGTTCCAAAGGAAATTTAATTTTCTCCTTTATTTGGGGGATTTTATTGTAAGCCTTCACATCAGCGCTCATGCTGAATGCAAGCTTTTTGTCTTCAGGCCTGCTCCACCTGTATTTTAAAGAATTCCCATCAAGCTCTGCCTCAGGGCTGGTCTGGAAATAGATAATTTCCTGGTTGTTGAATTCCTGGGGAAAGAAAGTCATGTTCACAATTACATAATCAGCATAATAATCTGATGCCAAGGGGATTATTTCAGGCTCTGCAGATATTTTTATGTTGGCTATGACATATTCGCTGTCAAAATACCACTGCGAATCTGCGTTAGGCGCTATCAGAAGAAATAAGGAGAGTATGGCAATTATTGAAATTTTTTTCATCATAATCCTGTTAAATTTGTATTATATAAGGCTTTTGCATTGATTATTGCTATAGTGCGGAATTTGTTATTGTGTGAAATGTCTCTTTAAATAAAATCCCCTTCAAGCGACAGCATCATAATAAATTTTGTCCAATGCCGGACGAGTAATGTCGCTTGAAAGAAAAAGAAGAGCAATAAAGTGGAATCACGGAAGCAATATTATCTCTTGTAAAAAATCCAATAAATAACTTTCCAGTATGGGGGAATAATTAAGATTCGCAAACAAAATTCGGCTTCCCTGAAAATCTCTTCGAGGTTGCCGTCGGCTCGGCTGTAAAATGGCAGTGAGGACTGACATTCCCCGTAAGGGACGTCCCCCTTGTCAGTTTTACATCTGTAGTTTAAGAGCCTCGCATAATTGACGGCAACTACATTTTCAGGGAAGCCACAAAATTCACAACATATTTAAATCATAATATAACAAACCAGATAATATGCCAAAGCACAATGTCTCAAGGTGCATGTCAACGCAGCACCCGGATAATGTAAAGAACCCTTTCTTTACGGAGAATTCCGAGATTGGAGGGGACGATGAGATAAAGGAGGCATTTTACTCCTATTCCCATATTGGGTGCAGGGAGCAGCTGTGGGACTGCGAGGGCAAGGAAGTCGATAATTTTGTTGTGAAGAAGCTTTTCAACAATTACGAGCCTTTTTTCGGCACGCATTTTCTTGGAAAGGACGTTTTTCTGACATTAAGGGTTCCAAATCCAAGCATAGAAAAAAGCGAAGGCAAGATACTTCTTGAGACATTGGAAAGCATACCGAGGAATTTTGACACTGCAAGGCTGTTTTACGGCGAGGACATTGCGCCTATTTTTGAAATAGCGCTGCCGATGACAACCAGTCACAGGGAGCTGATGAGAGTCTCTGAATATTACAAGAAATGCGTTGTCGGGAAGAAAAATACGGTGCTTATGAAAGGCGACATCACTGTGTCAAAGTGGATTGGCGACCTAAAGCCTGACTTTATAAGACTCATCCCGCTCATAGAGGACAAGAACAGCATATTAAACGCCCACAATATCGTCTCTTCCTACATTAAAGAAGGAAAGGTGAAAGAATACCAAAGAGTGTGGCTGGCAAGAAGCGATCCTGCATTGAATTACAGCTCATTGGCAACTGTCCTTATGCTGAAGATAGCGCTGATGAAGCTGAGGAATCTGCAGGAAAAGGCCTCCGTGGATATTCTGCCCATTCTTGGCTGCGGCTCGGCCCCTTTCAGGGGAAACTTCAAGCCGACAAATGTAAAGAACTGCCTGCAGGGATATCCGAGCATCTATACTTACACACTGCAGTCAGCTTTCAAGTATGACTACAGCGCAAATGAAGTGAGCAAGGCCGTGGAGCATTTGAACAAGACATCTCCCGGCAAGCCCGTAGAGGTTGATGAAAAAAAATGCCTTAAGATAATAGAGAAGATAAGCAAATCCTACCAGAGGCAGATAACACTTCTTGCGCCGCTTATCAATGAAATGGCGGCGTATGTCCCGTCAAGAAGAAAGAGAAAGCTGCATATCGGGCTGTTCGGGTATTCAAGAAGCGTGGCAGGATTAAAATTGCCCAGGGCCATTGCATTCTGCGCCGCCCTGTACTCATACGGGCTGCCTCCTGAAATGCTTGGAGTGGATGCGCTGGAGCAGGATGATATTGAGTATATCAGGAGCATTTATGCAAATTTTGACAATGATTTGAGGGATGCATTGCAGTATCTGAACACTGAGAATCTGGGCATTTTCCCAAATGAAATAAGGAAAGCTGTCGAGAAAGTCTCTTCAATCACCGATTTCGAGGTTGACAGGAAGCACCAGAAGATCACATCAATAACAGTTGAGGATTTTAAAAATAAGAATTCTAAATTGATTTCTGAGAACATTGTAAGAGCCGGTTTTATCAGGGGATTCTTGGGGTAATACTAATTTTTAAGGAAAGAAGAGAATATTTACCGATATATTTTTTAAAAGAAGCAGCCATTATCAATTGAATGGATAGAAGACTGGCAGATTTATTGAAGACTATTTCAGTAAATGCCGCAATTCCGCCTGAAGAGAGCGCATTTATCATAGGAGCAGAACCAAGGCAAATTGAAAATCCGCCGGATATTGAGAATAGCCACTTGAAAGAGGCTCTCAAAGCCAAAACTGAAAGAAATGGTGGACTCTTATACAGGAATCAGATTTACTTTCCGAAAGCTGCTATACAAAATCCCGGCGGATTGGAAAAGGAGTTGGAAGAAGCTCCAAGTATGCAAGAGAGTTTAGCCGGCCTAATAAGCAGCGAATCAAATAAAACAGTTGATGCAAGACTTCTGATGCCTGTAGAGGCTAGAAAGTATTATGGATATTCCAGCTATTCCAATATAGACTGCCATTATGCTTCTTTGCTTTTCCATTTTCCATCCCTTCATTTAAAAAATCCTTTAAATGAAATCAAAGATGCCTGGAATGACAGATTAAGGCGATTGAAGAAAGGAGAAAACCCAAAATTTGGAGATGTTATATTAATATACCATGTAATCCAGAGGATTGAAACCGGAGAATTAGCAAGTTATAGGGAGCATAGCTGCATATATCTCTCCCCTGCAATAGTTTTTTCAAAAAATGGCGGGGGAATTCACTCGCCGTTTTATATTCAAAGCATCTATGACATTGCAGTCATGTACTTGCAGAGTGTCCAGTATTCTGCCGAGCGGAATAGGCTATTGGAAATCAGATGGGAATTTTATAGGCCAAGGGAACGCTGCCGTTAGAACCTGCAGCGTTCAAAATCTTGCTTCGCAAGGGTTAGCAGCTTCTCGCCCAGTATTTCTCATAGTTCGGTGTCGGTCATGCTCCGCAGGAGCCGACCCTCTGACCTCTTTTTATGTTTTAGGCAAATGGGCTCGCCTTAGGCTGCTAACCTGCATTTTGAACGCTGCCATTAAAACCAAAACCTATTTATATCCAATTCCCACAAAAAGTAAATATTGCAAAAAAGAGGTGCTTAGGTGAATAAGGATAAGGCTTTTGTTCTGTGGTTCAACGAGTTAGGAATAGAGGATGTGCCTTTAGTCGGGGGGAAAAATGCGTCCCTTGGGGAAATGTACAGGAATCTCACAAAAAAAAAGGTCAAAATTCCAAATGGCTTTGCGATAACTGCCCATGCATACAGGCATTTTCTTGAAAGGGCGAATATTAAAAATGATATTAAGGAGACTCTTTCAGATTTAAACACGCGCAGCATACACAATCTGATGGAGAGAGGCAGAAAAGTAAGGGAGACCATTCTGAGGGCAAATCTTCCTTTTGAACTGAAAGCTGAGATTTCAAAGGCATACAAATTGCTGTGCAAAGAATACGGGCATAATACTGATGTTGCTGTAAGAAGCTCTGCGACAGCAGAGGATTTGCCGGATGCGAGCTTTGCAGGGCAGCAGGAGACTTATCTTAACATAAGAGGGGAGCATGGCTTGCTGGAAGCATGCAAAAAATGCTTTGCCTCACTGTTCACAAACAGGGCTATCTCCTACAGGGTAGACAAGGGATTTGACCATTTTAAGATTGCCTTGAGCATTGGCGTCCAGAGGATGGTAAGAAGCGACCTTGCGAGCTCCGGCGTGATGTTTTCCATTGACACGGAATCAGGGTTTAAGGACGCGGTTTTGATAAACGGCGCATGGGGACTTGGAGAGAATGTTGTGCAGGGAGCTGTCAATCCCGACCAGTTTTATGTCTTCAAGCCTACATTGAAGAAGGGCTTTAAGGCAATGCTGAGCAAGAAATTGGGCTCGAAGTCAATAAGGATGGTCTATGCAGAAGAGGGCAGCAAGGCAACAACAAAAAATGTTTCCGTGCCTGAGCATGAAAGAGACCAGTTTGTCTTAAGCGACAGGGAAATTCTAGCATTGGCAAAATGGGCTTGCATTATTGAAGACCACTACAGCGCAAAAGCGAAGAGATTCAAGCCAATGGACATGGAATGGGCAAAGGACGGCAGGACAAACGAATTGTTCATTGTGCAGGCAAGGCCTGAGACTGTGCAGAGCCAGAAGAATGTAAATATTCTGGAGTCCTATGAGATGAGGCAGAAAGGAACTATGCTTGCAACAGGGCTGAGTGTCGGCAGCAAGATAGGGCAGGGAAAGGCGCATGTCATAAAGAATGTCCATGACATCACTCAATTCAACAAGGGAGAAGTTCTTGTAACTGAAATGACCGACCCTGACTGGGAGCCCGTTATGAAAGTTGCTGCTGCAATTGTGACCAATAGGGGAGGGCGCACGTGCCATGCTGCGATTGTGGCAAGAGAGCTTGGAATCCCCTGCGTTGTCGGAACGGAAAATGCCACAGAGAAAATCAAAACAGGGCAGTCTGTCACTGTAAGCTGCGCAGAGGGCGAGCAGGGAAAAATCTACCACGGCATTCTTAAGTATGATGTCAGGAAAATCAATCTGAAAAACTTCAGAAAGCCGAAAACAAAAGTCATGATAAATTTGGGTAATCCGGAGCAGGCTTTTGAGACAAGCTTTCTGCCGAATGAGGGGGTAGGGCTGGCAAGGGAGGAATTTATCATCAATTCCTATATCAAAATACATCCGCTGGCGCTTCTTAATTTCAACAGGTTGAAGGATAAGGATGCGAAAGCTGAAATTGAGAAGCTGACTGCAGGATACAAAAACAAGGCGGAGTTTTTTGTCGACAAGCTGGCGCAGGGAGTGGGCATGATAGGCGCTGCATTCTATCCGAAAGATGTGATTGTAAGGCTTTCTGATTTCAAGAGCAATGAATATGCTAATTTGATTGGCGGAAAAGAGTTCGAGCCGAAAGAGGAAAACCCGATGATTGGATGGAGGGGCGCTTCAAGGTATTATTCGGACAATTACAAGAACGCTTTTGCGCTTGAATGCAAGGCTTTGAAAAAAGTAAGGGATGTAATAGGATTGAGCAATGTCAAGGTCATGATTCCGATGTGCAGGACAGTAGAGGAAGGCAGGAATGTGCTGAAGGAAATGGAAAAGAACGGGCTGAAAAGAGGAGTCAATGGACTGGAGGTTTATGTGATGTGCGAGATTCCCTCAAATGTGATTCTTGCAGACGATTTCTCGCAGATATTTGACGGATTTTCTATCGGCTCAAATGATTTGACGCAGCTTACGCTCGGCTTGGACAGGGACTCGCAGCTTGTGAGCCATTTGTTTGACGAGAGGAACAAGGCAGTGAAGAATCTTGTCGGGCTTGCTATTCACAAGGCTAAGAAGAACAAGAGGAAGATAGGAATATGCGGCGATGCTCCAAGCACTTACCCGGAATTTGCGCAGTTTTTGGTGAAATGTGGGATTGATTCTATTTCTTTAAGCCCTGATGCGGTGATTAAGACAGCATTGGCTATCAGGGATATGGAGAGGAAGTTGAGGAGATAGGCTCGCTTTTTCTTAAAACACGCTAAAAGATTGTCATAATTTTGACATCTTAAAGATAGAATGTATGATAGTTGTGCGCTCATAAAATATTTCATAAGCTGCCCGCCCATCAATGCTTAGTTCCCCTTCCAGTATTTTAGGCGTGATTCCTTCTATGACTCTTTCCGCAGTATTGCGGCTTAATTTTCCCCCAATAAAACCTATTGTATAGAAAGCGCCGTGATAAAAATGGCCTAAAGGCGCGTAAATATAAATGCCACTTAACTGAACAGTTTTATTGGCAACGATAGCTGCTATAATTTCATCCAAATACAGGCTATTGCTGCCATCAGTTTCTGCTACAATTTCAGAAGGGGGCGCGAAAACTGCTGAAGCCTGCTGAGGCTCCAGTGAATTATATTTTAATGCCAATCTGATCCTACTATGTTCATCTTTAAGCCTTTGGCTGCTGTGTGTCAATGAAGCTGTAAAAGGGATATTTACTACTCTGTCCATATACACGACTAATTTTGGCAGGCATATTAATCTATCTTAATTCTCCAAAACCACAATTCTCCTAGTCAGGCTCTTATGCACATAAATGCTGAATTCATTCTTTAATTTCAATCCTGATTTTTTAATTAGTTTCCGATAGTTTACAAAATGCGGGAAAATAAGGATGATTTTCTTTTTCGCGATTTTTTTAAGCTTCAATAAAATCCTGAGATAAAAGTTTTCAAGCTCTTTAATCATTTTTTTGTTGTTTTTAACCTTAATCTTGCCTTTTCTTTGCGAATTTTTGTAATAAACGCTTGAATTCAGGCCGTAAGGCAAATCAGAGACTACATAGTCAAATTTATCACTGATTTTTAATATGTCTTTCTTCATTAATCTGCAATCCTTGATTTTGTAGTATCTCAAATTGACTAAAGTTTTCCAAAGCATTTTTTTGTTGATGTCATTGGCTACAGTCTTGAAGCCCATCAATCCCGCTTCCAATGGAATCCCGCCTGAGCCGCAGAACAAGTCTGCTATTGTTTCACCGTTATATTTAATGCCTGTTAAATTGACCATCGCCCTTGCCAATTTTGGATGCAGAGAGGTCGGGGACGGCCTTGGCCTTAAATGGGACTTTCTTTTGTCGAAATTGTTGGAGATCTCCCTGAGCAGCAAACCGCAATAAACTTTGTTTTTATCGAAGAAGAAAGTCAATGGGGTTTTTGGATTGTCCAAATCTACTTTCGGATTTTTTAGTTTGCTCCATATATGCCCTGCAAGAGATTTTTCAGAAAACTCTGCTTTTTTATTGCCTGTTTTTGACTTTTTTATTAAAATATTCTGATTATTGATTATCCTGACACAGAAATTTTCATTATATACAGAATTCCAATCATAATTTTTTATTTTCCGGATTAAATCATTTTTATTGCATTGGAACAATAGTCTGTGTATTGATTTTGTAAATGCCAGCCTTTTTTCCAATTCACCAATGTCTAAATTAGCATTTCTTATAACTAATAATTTTCCTATTAGTATGAATTTCTTGGCTTCCAAAAGACTCAGAACTTCCTGCGCAGCTAATTTTATATTCTCTCCTGATAAAAGAAAAACATAACCAGTAAAATTATTATTTCTCATAGTATTTGACTTTCACCTTTTTCCCCATTTTCCAAAAATGCTCAAAATATTTTCTAAATCCTGAGGTTATTTCCTCGCTTGTAATCAATATGCAGATAGGATTTTCAGACCAAAACACTATTGCCGATTTATTTCCATATATAAATAACTGAGTCAAGGTTGAAAAATAGTTTGGAAGAATTTTGACTTCACAGTATTTATAGTATATATATAAATCCTTATCAATGCCGGGATTTAAAAGGATATTTACTTTTACTTTGGCCTTGTTTATTTGCCTATAATAATTTCTCATGAAAATCGGCAATCTTTTATAGGCATTGCCTGTTGAAAAAAGGATTGTTATTTCGTGTTTTTCCTTTAATGTATCATTATAAAATGTCTTCATCCCTCCCAAGCCTTCCAAAACTTCAACTGTTTGCTTTAATTTTATCGAGTTGAATTTTAAAGTAAGCTCAGGGAGCATTGAAGCGACAAGAGCTTCATTTTCTTTTATTATTGATTGTATTTTCTCTGGATGTATTGCTGTCCAGTATTTCTTGTTGTTGGAAATAGTGTAAGAGACTAATCCTTTTTGAAGAAGATGCTCTAATGCATCATAGGTATTCCTCCTATGCAATTTGGCTCTGTCTGCTACTGCGCCTGCAAGGGATTTTCCAGTTTCAAGAAGTGTCAGATAAGCTTTTGCCTCAGTGCCTTTTAGCCCCATCCTCTTCATAACTTCTATATGCTCTGCTTTCATTTTTCAGAATAACAATAAGCGCCTTATAAATCTTTCTTGAATGGTTGCTTTTGCTACCACATAGGTTAATTATTGGAATAGCAATACCTATTATTAATTATGTCTGCCAAATGAAAATCAAATATTTTGTTTTTATAGGTATTTTGTTGCTAGCAAGCTGTTCTATAAACAAAGCCCCGCAAGATAAAATTGTATTCGGAGTTGATACTGTAACAATGGCTTCCGCTCCTGTTTTTGTTGCAGAGGCTAAGGGCTTTTGGAAACAAGAAGGGCTAGATGTTGAGATTAAACCCTTTGTTTCTGGAAGGCTGGCTCTAGATGCGCTTGTAGGAAAATCGGTAGATGCTGCCACAGTAGCCGATATTTCTGTTGTATTGGCAAATTTTCAACAGCAAAAAGCGCATATTATAGGCACTTTTTCAACTTCTGAAAAGCACGTTAATATGTTAGCGCAAAAAAATAAAGGAATTTCTAAGCCCAAAGATATAAAGGGTAAAAAAATTGCTATTTCAAAAGGCACATCTGGAGAATATGTGCTAAGTAAATTTCTTGAGAAATATAATATATCTGACTCAGAAGTCAAAATTACAGCTTTAAATCCTCCAGATATGGTTCCAGCAATTATAAGAGGTGATGTGGATGCAATTTTGACATGGCAGCCCCATATTTATAATGCTCAAAAGAATTTAGGAAAAAATGCAGTTATATTTTCCAGCGAAGGGCTCTATAATCACCCATTTAATGTAGTTGTGATGGATAAAGGCAATAAAGAAACACAAAAAAAATTATTAATTGGGCTTAAGCATTCTGCTGAATTCATGAAGAGCAATAGGGATGAATCAATTCAAATAGTGGCAAAAAGAATCGGTATTGACGCTAAAGATGTAGAGGCTCTTTGGAATGGATATTTATTTGACTTGAGTGTTCCTTCAAGCACTTCGTTAGAAAATGTCGGTAATTGGGCGAAGAAAACCGGCATCATCAAACAGGATGCTAAGGAACCAGATTACAAATCAATAATAGATGAAGAATTTCTTAATAGCATTAAATAAAATGCTTTTTTATAGCGTTTTAAAAAAGCTTAGGATTGCGCCAATTGCAGCATTTTCAGGCTTTCTCTTAATATGGGAAATTATTTCGAGAAGCGGACTTTTCAGTATTGCTCTTTTTCCCCCTCCAAGCAGAATATGGGAAACTTTCCTTGAATCATTCGCAAATGGAGAATTTACAACGGATGTTTTAGCAAGCACTGGCAGAGTTTTGGCAGGGTTTTTAATCGGCAGTATGCTGGGAATACTGCTCGGCATACTGACTGGGAGAATTAATTTATTCAGGCTTACATTAGGGCAAATTGCTCATTTTTTGAGGAATATACCAAGCATTGCTTTTGTGCCATTGGCAATATTATGGTTTGGCATCGGTGAAACATCAAAAATATTTTTGGTGATGTGGGGCGTAATTTTTCCTGTATGGGTGAATACGCATCAAGGGATGATTCAGGTTGATAAGCACTATATATGGGCCATAAAAAGCTTGGGGGCAAACAAATTACAAACACTAAAAGAAGTGATATTCACTAATGCTATGCCTTTCATAGCAAGCGGCATGAGAATTGGCATCGCAATAGCTTTTATTACGCTGGTTGCAGCTGAAATGGCCGGGGCTTTTTCAGGCATAGGATATAGGATTTCTGTTTCGCATTCTGTATTTCGCGTCGATAAGATGATTCTTGGCATAGTGACATTGGGGGTATTAGGTTTTATTGCGGATAAAGCATATGTTATTGCTGTTAAAAGATTTTTTCCATGGATTAAAATTAAATGACGAATATGCGGTGAAATATGCCTGATAAATTGATTGTAAAAAATTTAGAAATTGTCTTCAAAGAAGAAGGAAGAAGAACAAAGGCACTGAAGAATATAAATTTCAAAGTAAAAGAAAACGAGTTCATATGCCTGTTAGGCCCGACAGGCTGCGGCAAAACATCCATTCTGAATGCAATAGCCGGGTTTGTCAAACCAACAAAAGGAGAAATCCTGTTAAGTGGGGAAAAAATTACAGAGCCAACTAAAGAAGTGGGCATAGTATTCCAGCACAATATTTTGTTTCCTTGGAAAACTGTTAAAGGAAATATAGGCATGGGGCCAAAAATAAATAATGCTCCAAAAAATGAAATAGAAAAAATAACCAGTTATTATCTGCAATTAATAGGCTTAAAAAAATATGAAAACTATTATCCAAGTGAATTAAGCGGCGGGATGCAGCAAAGGGTTGGAATCGCAAGGGCTCTTGCCAATACTCCGGAAATTATCTTAATGGATGAGCCATTTGGCTCGTTAGACGCATATACAAGAGCAAGAATGCAGGAGCAAATCCAAAAAATATGGCAGAAGCATAAAAAGACAATATTATTTGTCACTCATGATATAGATGAAGCGCTTATCTTAAGCGATAGAATCCTAATTATGAGCAAGAGGCCGGGTGAAATAAAAAAAGAAATAAAAAACAATATGCCAGAATTTCGCACATATAAGATGACTACTGAAATGGGCTATATAGAGCTAAAAAGGAAAATAATTGATTTATTAAACTAACAATAATCAAGACATATTTATTGTCTAAAAACTTGTGTCTTTTGCTATAACTCCAGACTTTTTGAAAGTATTTTGAAAGCGGAAAGTTAATAAACATCCGTGTTTAAACTATTTGCATGGCAAGGACATTTCATGTAGTAATAGAACAGGATGAGGATGGAGCATATATCGGCAAAGTGCCTGAATTGCAGGGCTGCTTAAGCCAAGGGTATACATTAGATGAACTAATAAAAAACATTAAAGAGGCTATTGAACTGTGCCTTGAAGTGCAGTCCGAAGAGAAAGTTAAGGTTGAAGAGGAGCAAATTAAATTTGTAGGCATTCAGGAAATAGAGGTATAGCCTTGAAGATTCCAATACTTTCTTCTAAAGAGGTATGTAAATTTCTGGAGAAAGAAGGATTTGTCGCTATAAGACAGAAAGGAAGCCACAGATTTTACAGGCATCCTGATGGAAGGACAACTGTAGTGCCAATACATAGTAATAAGCCAATAAGCAGTAAATTTAGTAAATGATTCTTTTGTTGGGTTATTTTTGTTTAACATCAAATCATATATAGTCTCCAACTAAACTCCTATAAATTTACTTCTTATTCAGCTTCTTATACCCAATCCAAATCAAAACTCCCAAAGCAATGCCCAAAATTATGAATCTTGCCCAGTCAGCCAATTCGCTCCAGTACCTCACAGTGCCGTAGATGACTGTCATAACGCCGCCGCCGAATAACCCCGAGCTGACGCTTACAAGATTCAGTACAGCGCCTGCAATAATCGCTATGATTCCGACAATGCCTGCTATTATGAAGACGTTTCTGTTGTAGATGTTCATAATATCCCTGTATTCCTTATTGCAGAAGCTGCATTCCTTTGCAACCCTGCAGCCGTTTTCATCAGGGGCGTAAATCATCTCTCCTTTTTTGCCGATGCAGTCCTGCTCAAGCTCGTAGTTCTTTACTTCAATTTGGTTGCAGAGTGTAGCATTGGTTTCCTTGTAAATCCTTTCAGGATAGGGGGTGGAAGGATACATCATCTTATTGCAGAAATCCTCGTACTTCGGCTCATTGTAGAATGCCTTTATGCCGAAGCCTACAAAAAGCACGAATAGTATTGCGATGCTCACTCCCAGTATTGTTTCTTTTATTTTGAAGGGCATATGAAGACCTCATTAGTTATCAGATTTAAAGTTTTTGTTTTCACAGCACTTTTCGCTTAAGGAAAGGAAACTTTCGCAATATGCCCATGGCAGGCTTTGCTATTCTTTTAAATACGCCGGGCCCTAAAGCCAATGCTATGCTTACTGCCTTTTTTGGCATTTTTCTGTCCAGCGCAAATAAATCGGCATATTCTGACCGGCCTTTAAACATTAAATCTGCGATGATTTTGCCAGAAAGAAAGCAATAAGGAATCCCATTTGAAACTGAGATATAGACATTAGTGCCTTTGACTTGGCCTATGAAAGGAAAAAGGTCCGAGCTTCCAGACAACACTCCAGACCATTGATGCTGGAACCTTATTCCTTTAAGCTGGGGAAAATGGGCAACCAGATAATTATAAAAATGATGCATAAATTCCATTTTCGGCTTAAGCTCATGCCTCTCTTTAACATCGATATCACTTCCGCCAATCAGGATGCTCCCGTTCTTTAATATCCTAAAATAAGTATAAATTTCATCCGTATCCCACATTAGTGTATAATACATCATCCTGTGCTTCCTAAGAAATTCCGCCGGGACAGGCTCTGTCAATGCCAAATAAGTCTCTACAGGAAACAGCTTTCTCTTCAAAAAGCCCAGCCTTGCAGTGTCGTAATTGGAAGCGACAATAATTTTATCCGCCGAGATTTTAATCCCATTTGACAAAGAAAGGATATTTTTTCTTTTGTCTATCTTCAAAACTTCCGTATTTTCAACTATTCTGACACGATTTTTCTCCAAGAAACTAGACAGATTGTTGATAATTGCCGCCCCGTTGACAAAATGCGCGCTGTCAGAGTACAAAGCGCCTTCAAAACCATGCAGGTTAAAGCGCTCTGCAAGCTGTTCTTTAGCAAGTATGGATGTGTTTCTTCCTACGCTATTTTGCGCTTCCGACTCCTCTTTTAAAGTTTCAAGGGATTCATCATCTGTTGCAAGATACAGGTAGCCGTTCTTTTCAAAATAGCCCGTATCGCCTCCTATTCTTCCTACAATACCTGCAATGATTTCTATGCCTTCTTCTGAAGCTTGCCAATACCTTAAAGCCTTTTCTTTTCCATATAATTCAACCATATCAATAAAATCATGCTCTGTAGATGCCGTCAAGAACCCTGCCGCCCTTCCTGATGCGCCTGAGCCTACAAACTTTTTTTCAAGCAGGACAATATCATGAGGATTATATTTGCCTGACATCAGCAAAAAGTAAGCCGCTGACAAGCCTGAGAATCCTGCGCCTATAATGGCTGCTTTTACATGCTCTCCATTAGCAAGCCTTTGCGTGAAAATTTGGTTTATTTTATCAGAAGGCTCATTTTTCATCAATAGGCTTTCATGCAGATTTTTTTCATATGCTTCGAATGCATTTGCATCTTTGAGTATATGCCCGAAGAACAAATCTAATTTATTTTTGGCTTCTGTATACCATTGGAGCGGATTTTCCTTAAAAAGGCGCTTTTTTGTGAAGATTCTTCTCAGCTCTAATGCTTCATTTAATTTATATTCTCTATGCAGTTTTCTTAGAAACAGCCTAAACTCTTTGTTTTCGTACAAATCTTCCAATTTTTCCCCTATTTCTCCGATAATTTCCTTCTCTTTTTCAAGGTAGATGTATGCTAAGCCTTGCCTAAGGGGCAATTTCAATTGATGCCACAGTTTCCTTATTTCTTCAAGCGATTCTTTTAAATCCATCAGAGATTTTGCTTGAAATTTAAAGGTATATAAAGTTATTGCAGGATTAATTTTCAATATTGCAACAAAAACTATATAAATCACAGGATTAATGGCTTATTATGGCAAAAAGAGGCCGTCCAGTCAAATCGGAAATAAGGCAGAACATTGTCGAGATTCTCTTCCACCTTAAAAGGGCTTACGGCTATGATATCTACAAGGCTTATGTAAAGATTTTTCCTAAAGTAACCCTGAGGAGCATTTATTACCACCTGAAAAAAGGAGTCGTATTGGGAGAGTTCAGGATAGAGTCGGTGCAGAAGGAAAAGGGGGATTACAGCTGGGGCGCTGAAGTGGAAAAAATATACTACACCCTTGGAGAAAATGCAAAGGCTCTTGGAAATGAGAGGGTTAAAGAGTACATGGAAAATAAAAGCAAGCCGCAATCTTAGAATTCTTATTTTGCATAAATCAAGCAGGCCTTATAAAAGCGAATGCCAGGTGTATCAGCACTATCATCACAAAAAACAGCCCTATAAGCCTGAGCATCTTGCCTGCCTTTTCCTTCGGGAAGAAGTGGAGCAGCGCTGCATTAAGCATCCTGCCGCCGTCCAGAGGTCCTATCGGGACAAGATTGAACAAGCCGACGCCCAGATTAAGCATAAATAAAATAATCATCAAAGTGTAAATCCACGAGGCGGCTGCCGGCAGTATTTTCATATAGCCATAGGCATAAGAGGGCTTCTCTGTTGTGTCTTGCTCAAGAAATGCGCCGAGATAAGCTTTTGTTTCATCTTCCGGATTTTGCGCAAGCTTAAGCTTGTAGGATCCCTTATCTGTCCCTATTGTGGCAAATTGCCCGGGGCGTTTTGAGCCCAGCGCATTTGATAAATCATTTACAGTTTTTATCTCATTGTTATCTATGGAATTTATAACTTGTTCCTTGAGCTGCGCGCTTTCGGCCGGAAAATTTTTTCCGGATTCTACATAACCTGTTATTTTTACCCCATTTGGCTCAATCATGACTCCTACAAGAGGGCCCATTATAAACAATCCTATAGCCAGGAAAATAAAGCCGAAGATTATATTGGAAAAAGGCCCTGCTGCAAAAATAGCCAATTGCTGCTTTGAAGGCCTTTTCTTTAATTCTTTCTCATCAGGCTCGACAAAAGCTGCCGGTATCAAGGGGAGCAAAACCCCAAAAAATGCAAAGCCGCTGGACTTGACCTTTATGTTATTAAGCCTCGCTATCACTCCATGCGCCATCTCATGCACAAAGGCAATTATAAAAATAGAGATTATCCAGTAAAAAAAAGGTATAAAGAAAATTCCCCTGGCTTTGAAAGGCAGGACAGGACTTATTGATGCCTTTGCATCCGGCTGCGTCAGTAATGTGAGCAAACCCTTGACAAGAAAACCTGAAATTAGAATCATTCCGATAAATCCCACCACAATTCCTGCATAGCTTAGAAATGAAAGAGATTTTCTAAACCTCCTTGAAAAATTATCCATGAACTCAAGCCCGTATTTCGTCCTGTACATCGAGAAATACAGCAGAGGAAACAGAATCTTGTGCGTCTTGAGGTTTTTTTTCTTCAGAAGAAGGAAAAGAGTAAGGAATAGGACAAAAGCTATCGATGCTATCGTTTGCGCGTCAAAAAAAGCCATTTTTTAGTTTATTTCTTCCTTACAGCCCTGAATGCCTTGCCCTGGCATTTCCTGCATTTTACCTTGCCTTTGAGTACCTTGACGTTTGGGCCCCGGATTTTAGTCTTGCATCTTCTGCAGACAAATATGTTCCTGAACTTTCTTGCATCAGCCTCAGGGAACTTGACCATTTTATTCCTCTCCGCCGCCTTTTATCTGCTTCATTACTTTCTCGCTTAATATTATCCAGTAAAGAACATGGGTGCCGTCAGTGACATCTGCCTTAAGCTCTTCCGGGATTTTCAAGTCAAAAGTCTCGTAAGTTTCAGCGTCCATTACATTAGCAATGTCGCCATGAACTGACAGAACCTGCGCAGTTCTTTTTTCTATTATGGGAACTTCAATATTGTCATGTGAAGGGGTCACTATGACTCTTTTTTTGTCGTCAACCAGGCCAATTGCAGTCAGCCTCACTTTAGCATGCCCGTGCTTGCCTGTCTTTGAAGTTATAGTGTCAGCAACCTTGCAGGCAGCTCCGTCGATGATGACAAAGCCACCTTTCTGCAAACTGCCAACGCTAACAACTTTTGTCGCCATTCAATCACCTTTTTTAAAAAAACAAATTTTGAATTCATTATTGAGAAAGCAAGCCGTATATAAACGTTTTGTTGATTATTTATTTTATAAAATTATAAATAAGAAAATTAAGCCGCTTTATGTGCCTGATACCTTCCTGCAGATTCTGGCTCTTTTGCGTATCTTCCTGCATTATGCACTTTATATCGCCCTGCTAACTGCTCTGGCAGAATGCGCTTTGCTGCAATATCTGAAGCACTTGTATTAAACGGGTTGGGGTAAACAACAGCCATATTTAGGATACCCTTGTTGGATGGATGAGGTAAATTTTGCAAGTCTACTTCAAAACCTAGTCCAGTCAAATAGGTTCTAACAACATTATAAAAAGTTTCACCATCAACACCTTTAGGTATTCCTACTGATAGATTCAGAGGCTTTTGTGAAGCAGCACTAGTATATTGGCTTAATTGATTGATAGTTGTTAATTCTAATCTCTCTTCTTTCTTTACTAAAACAGAGATGTTATCTAGTCTATTGTCTAGTGTATCGCCTAAAGAGAAAACACTTAGTTGTTCTGCTACCAATTTTTTGTTCGGTTCCGCCATGAAAATACACCTCTTGGTATATTTTTATATCACATCTTTATAAAATTATCGGTAATTTTCTGAATTGCTTCGCAGCAAGCCTGCTTATCTCCTTTTCCAGCAGCTGGCTGTCAGGAAATGCGGCTTCCATCTCCTTGAAATGCGCAGTGTGGTGGTGATTCCTGCCGTTCTTTGAGTCAAACTTGTATTTTTTGTGCAGCATTTCATGGTACATGACATAGTCCATCAGGACAGGGTCGGCATACCTGAATATCTGGCTTATTGTGATTGTGTCGGAAGCGTATTCATAGCAGCCCAGCTTTCTTGTTGAGAAGCTGCCCCATGCCAGATTCGGCTTTTCAAGCATCCCATAAAAGAATTTCTCGTTGTTCCTGCTGAAAGAATCCTCGAGCGCAGGATGGGTTTTTGTTTTGGGGATTGAGATATGGAGATTCTTTATGAAAAGATTGTAGAGGTGCATATTTGTAGTCTGCCTTTTGTCCCTGAAAATCTTCACCATAAGCTCCTGAACCAGCCCCATCTGTATTTCTTTGCTTACGTTCCTCCACTTTTTGCTTAAATTAAAAGTGTATGTATTGTTTCTGTACTTAACATTGGCATTGTAGGGCTTGAACCTGTTTGTGTAATTCAGAATGAATACTTTGCCGCATTCTTTTTCCGGATAGAGCTGGCGGAAGGATTCTTCGATTAGGTCCATGATAAGTTAGTTTCTGGTTAATTTAAATTTGTTTCTAAAATAATTTTTATTATATACTTCACAATCATTTCCGCATTCGTAAGTTCTACTTCATCATTCTTTCCTAATGCAATAAAAAAGTTTGATGTTTCTTTCCGTCCTTTCGCTTTATACAAAATATACTGCGAAAGGACAGCCTCACAATTCATTTTAACAACAAATTTAAATACAATATTCTTTTCTAATCTTTGGATGATGTGCCCGGTTCCTAGCTCTCGAGCTTACCGGCGCATTGTCCGCTGCCGGGATGGCACAATCTGGTACTGCGCGGGATTGCTATCAGCTGTGTGAATATCCCGTTTCCTAACGGATATCTGGGTTCAAACAGCCTCACTGCGTTCGGAGCTTCCAACGCAGGGGCGTTGAAAGTCCCAGTCCCGGCGTTTTTAATTGTTAGATGGGAATATATAAATACCAAGCAGGCAATATTATCAAAATGAAGCCAAAAACCATTAAAATACTCTACTGGATATTTACAATATTATTCTGCCTTGGAATGCTTTTTTCAGGAGTTTCTGAATTGATGCAGACTCCGCAGGCAGTTGAAGCCATCAAACAACTCGGATATCCCATTTACCTTAATGTGATATTAGGCATTGCAAAAGTCCTTGGCGTTATTGCCATACTTCAGTGGAAATTCAAGACAGTAAAAGAGTGGGCATATGCAGGATTTGCAATTGATTTTTTGGGAGCAAGCACCTCGCTATATTTTGCAGGAAGCGGGATTCTTATGGCACTTTCGACAGTTCCGTTCTTTGCAGTGATGTTCGCGTCATATTTCCTCTGGAAAAAGAAAGAAAATATCTCATAGTGAATTTGATAGAATGTATAAAAGTTTAGTTTAAGCCACTCAGCCCCGGCGTTTTTATAAAAAAGAAGACCATATTGGTTAGAAGTAAGAGGAATCAGTAATTATTTCATTGAATCGATATAGCTTATTAATCCTGATGCCAGAAAATTTCTTCCTTTCGGAATTTCAGCATGAAGTGAATTGCCTTTAAATTGACCAGATACCACATGTTTTCCGTCTAATTGTATGTATGTTCTGCCACCAAAAAGCCTTTGGAATCCTTGGAATTCTTCTGACCTTACTGCTTCTTTAAATCTAGCTTCAACAATCAGGTCTCCAGTGGGGTCGTGTCTTGGATATGAACTGAATATTAAAGATTTGACATTGGGATTGTTTGTTAAAACTTTATATGCTACTGTATCCTCTTCCGTTTTTGTTGGAGTTCCCAAAGCCAAACCATAGGCATCGGCAACTTTTCTCCAATACATCGCATCTCTTTCCTCAACAGGCAAGAAAGGCACAACTACTTTTGAAGGGTGCTCTTCCATTCCAAAAGGCCATAAACTAAAAATTCTGTGATTTGTACCATCCATACTTAAATCAAAATGTGAGATGGTTTCTCCTTCACTAACATCAAAAGTGTGGTTATCTATTAAATATGCGAGAAAAATTTCTCTATCATCATCTGTTCCTATGGTCTGTATGGTCTTAAAACATAAATATAAAATTCCATCATCATGTGATGAAATATAAATTCCGAAGGGAGGCAGGTCAGTTCTAAATTGCGATTGTAATTTAAATGAATTATCTCTTTCATCTATCCTTAAATTGCAACCGTAATTGAACAAAAGAAGGGGCTTTGAGGTCTGCCAAGGATTTGCTCTTTTAACAATGTAGCTAGATTTCCAGTGCCCTGAGTTGTAGCCTCTTCCGGATTATAGCCCATATGGATAAGAGCAAGCTCATGCTCGACAGGCATCAATTTTCTTTCAAGGTCATACATACTTTATAAGTAGTTTACAATTGTTTATAAATATTGTCTCTGAGACTATTGAAAAGTAAGAACTAATTAAGTTTTCACTTTAGATAAGCAATAGCCGGAGCAGCACCCATTAAACTTTCTTTTGCACACGTCACAGCACACAAACAGCTTGTCGCAATCCACGTTTTTGCAGTTAAGATAGCTGTCACATTCGGAACTGCAAATCTCGCATTTAGATATTGATTTTTTGCTTACCGGGATTACTAATCTTGAATCGAATGTGAAGCATGCTCCCTCAAATAAACCATCGGGAAATTGATTGCAGTAGTTGATTATTCCGCCTTTCAGCTGAAACACATTTTTGAAGCCCTGCTGCCGGAAATAGGCGGATGCTTTCTCGCACCTTACGCCGCCTGTGCAGTACATCAGTATATTTTTGCCCTTGAACTGCTCAAAATTTTTGGCTTTTTTTGTGAACTCCCTGAAATTTTCCGTGCCTATCTGGACTGCGCCCTTGAATCTGCCAACCTTGAACTCGTAGTCATTCCTCATGTCAAGAACAATGGAACTATCATCAGTTTCAATCATTCTCTTGAATTCAGCAGGTTCAAGATGTGTTCCTGCATTATTTACATCAACTTTATTGTAAAGCCCAGATGCGACAATTTCTTTTTTTACCTTAACCTGGGTCTTTCTGAACGGATGGTTTTTTGCAGAAGTTTCCTTGAAATGGATGTCGGCAAATTCAGGAATCGAATGCATGTATCTTTTGTAGTTTTCAGCAGCTTCTTTTGAGCCGGAAACAGCGCCGTTGATGCCTTCTTCTGCGACAAGAATCCTTCCTTTTAGATTTAAGTCTTTAAGTATTTTAAGATGCTGCTGGCTGAATGAATCCAGGCTTTTTATTTTTACGTATTTGTAATACAACAAGACAATGATTTTTTGCATAACATTATTCAGAATTGGGCGTTATTTATAAAATTTTTAGTAAATAACTATAGGTAATAGGGATAAAATAATAATCTGCTTCCAATAAATAAGAAAACCAATAACCATACAACAATTAAAATACCAATATCCATAATTAATTTTCTAAAACTACTTTTTCTTAATAGAATATCTTTTCTGAAATGTTTGACTATAGATAATTCTGTGGGATGCATGACAAGTTTTATATAGTGGCTAAGTATA
>CAYVTQ010000006.1:0-43404 GCA_964454865.1 uncultured Methanosarcinales archaeon | reverse complement strand
TACTCCGTAGTTTCCCATTGCGCAGCAAACTTGTTTGCTACGTCAGGAGGAACAAAGATTCCTCCGCTGCAATTTCCTTTTCGCTTGCTGTAAAAGTTTAAGAGCCCGCAATAATGATGGCAACCTGCATTTTGAACTCTGCCCCCTTTACAAACTTTTAAATAGCAAATTCCTCATCTGCGGGTTATGGATGCTGTAAAAAGGATAGCAAGGAACACTGTCAGCTTAAGCATAGCAGAGTTCATTGGAAGGATCGGGCATTTCCTGATTTTTGTGTATATTGCGAGGCTGATGGGCAAGGTTATCTTTGGCACTTTCAATTTTGCATATTCCTTTTCCCTGATTGCAATAGTCTTTGCCGATATAGGGATAAATTACATGCTGGTGAGGGAAATTGCCAAGCGCAAAGAGGCAGTAAGCGCCTATGTCGGGAATTCCTTCATCATAAAGGCAGCCTTATCAGCGCTGACCTTCATGCTCATATTTATAATCTCCAGATTGGCAAATTTTTCCGGCTCCACTTCAGCTATAATCTATCTCCTGTTTGGATACATGGCATTCAGGTCATTCTGCGAGCTCCTCTTTACGATCTTCAGGGCTTATGAAGACATGCACTATGAATCCGCAATCAAGATAATCAATACAATAGTGCTGGCAGGACTCGCCTCATGCCTGATATACAAGGGATACGGATTGATAGCAGTGAGCGCTGCTTACTTGGTCGTCCAGCTCCTGGTGTTTATAGCAACGTATTTCATAATTATAAGGAAATTTGCTGCAATCTCATTCAGATTTGACTTAGGCACATCCAGGTATATAATAAAAAAAGCCTCACCGTTTATTCTGGGGCTTCTTTTCGCAAGCATTTATTTCTATATCGACAGCATACTCCTTTCTTTCATGAGGGGAGATGCAGAAGTTGGATTGTACAGCGCAGCATATAACATAACACTGGCTATCCTAATAATTCCCGGGATGTACACAAATGCCATCTACCCTCTTCTCTCGAAAAAATTCAGCTCCGACTCCGGATTTAGCAGGGAGACTGCAAAGTTCATTTATGAGCGCTCGTTCAAATACCTCTATTTTCTCGGCCTGCCAATAACTGTAGGGATATATTCCCTTGCTCCCCGGATAATCCACATCATTTATGGAGGGGAATATGCAGGATCAGTCGCTGCATTGCAATTGCTTTCATGGTATGTTTTTATTAAATATCTTGGGTTTTTGACAGGCATAATCCTTTCATCCATGGACAAGCAGCATTTAAGGGCAGGGAGCCAGGGGTTTGCCGCAATAGCCAATATAGCAGCTAACCTGATGCTTATACCCAAATACGGGATTATAGGGGCAGGCATATCCACCTTGCTAAGCGAGATCATTCTTTTTGTTTCCAGCTATATGTTTGTTACGTCTAATTTCCATAAAGTGGAAGTGGGAAAATTTATTTTCAAGCCAATACTGCCTGCAATATTAATCTATGCAATGAGCTATCTCGAGCTCAATATTTTCCTGAGCATATTTCTCGGGGCATTTATTTATGCGGCATGCCTTCTGCCATTCAGGCCATTTGACAGGAAAGACTGGGGGTTCATAAAGAGGCTTCTGCCATTTAAGGAGTTCCGGAAGGAGATTGACTATGCATAAAAAAAATATCAAAAACCCGCTCAACGGCATACAGTACGAGCTTAACCAAATATTGTACTCTTTTTTAAATGGTGGGTTCTCTGCACCGGGGTATCTGCTGTTCCCTTTGCACGGCGGAGTCTCGAAAGAAATCCGGCTGAAAATCGCCAATCTGTTCTCAGCCATAAGAAATATTGATGGAGAGGAAAATTTTGACTTCTCCTTCAGCCTAGGCAGTCTCGGCAAATTAGGGGCAATGCCGTGGAATTCCAGTAAATGCGCGGCGTTAATAAGCTCGCTCTATTCTGATTTTGAAAAAAATAAAAAAACTTCAAAAATCAGCAAAATCATAGAAATTCCCGAATCTAATGTCCTGGAGGATAATGACTATACTGGTGATTACCTTCGGCCTGTGCTTGAGCTCAAAAAATTCTCCGAAACAAAGCTCAGGGACTACGTTCTGGACATTTACGTGCATGGGAGCCTTTCCACGCTGGACTATGTCGAGGGATGGAGCGATTTTGACACTCTTGCAGTCATAAAAAAAGAAGCCGTCCTGGACCGCAAAATGCTGCTGAAATTAAGGGCTCTTCTCTACATGTCAAAAAAATATTTTTACAGGGTTGATCCCCTGCAGCATCACGGGCACCTTATAATAAGCGAATTCGATCTTGACTATTACTGCCAGACCATGTTCCCTCTGGCTTTGTTTGAGTATTCAAAATCCGTGCTCAACGGCCAAAAACTTGAATTCCGGCTGCGAAACTCCGACCATGAAAATAAGCTTAAATACCTCTGGTTCATAGATTACTTTAGGAATTTTTATAAAAACCCAAAAAAAAACCTCGGCTCTTACGACCTGAAATTTCATCTGCATGCCATAACTTTATTTCCAGCTATGTATCTGCAGGCAAAGGGAGTTTATCTTTATAAAAAATTCTCATTCGGAGCTGCCCGGAAATATTTTGACAAATCATCATGGGAAATAATAGATTATGTTTCTGACATAAGGAAAAAATGGAAACAGCCCAAAATAATAGGTCTGTCCGGCCTTTACTCCAATATCAACCCTCTCTTAGCATACCAGCTAAATTCAAAATACTGGGACGCGGCGCAAAAAATCAGGGAATTGAACAGCATTGACATCAAAAAACTTGCTGAAGGCTCAGGATTGCTGGCTGAGCAGGCAAGCCCGGCCTAAGGTATCATCTTCCTCCCCTTAAACAGTTTATTTGCTACAGGTATGAAGATTCTCTTAAAAACAGAATTGTCCTTCATCAATATATAAAGATATATCACTTTGTTTTTTGCTCCTTCGGTGTTTTTGAATCCAAGCGGGAAAAAACATGGGTAGTGGGAATGCCTCATTTTCATCGCATATTCAGACTGCAAGTTCAAAAGCCTTATCCTCTCAATAAGATGGCCGCCCGGACTCTTAAAGCCCGATTTTAGCTGCAGCTTTTTCGATATATACCTGCTGAGAGCGCCTTTCTGCAATGAATAGGCATGAAGCTGCAATGCAAGGATGCCCGGCAGCACAGAGTAAAAGCTCTTGTATTTTTTATAGTGGCGTATACTTTCATCCAGCGAGCTTTCAGCTGTCCAGCTGCCTGAAAAGGATATCCTGTTTTGCACCCCTTTGAATAATCCCTCTCCTGCTTTTGCCTTTGGAATGCCTCTTTCAAGAAATTTTGAATATTCGCCGGCAAAATCCAGCGACACATAGACTGCATTTATCAGCAGCCTGATCAGCTCATCTTTGGCTTTCTCTTTTGGCACTTTGAACCATTGCCTCCTTAAATTGCCCGTGTCATCTGCAAGCTTTATCCACTGCTTCTTTTTAACTCCGGATATCTCCTCAAAAATCCTGAAGCTGTGGTGCAGTGAATTCAGCCTCAGCAGGCACAGCCTTGCATCTATTGATTTTGTAAGAAGCGGCAGAAGGTAGTCTGACGGAAAATGCCTTAAAATAATATCATTGATAAGATGGCTGCTCACCTCTTTTAAATCCTCCCTTGGCAGCTTCTTTATCCTTATGCCTTTTCCATATAACAATTTATATTTTGAGCTGGGATATATGTAACTGATATTCTCCATCATCTCTTCATTCAATATGAAGAACGGGTGGACAAGAATGCTCCTGAATTTATAATACCATTTCAGGTTTTTTAGAAAATTTGGAATTGCATTGCCTTCTCTCAGGACAAATATCAGGTCAATATCGGATATGCCGGGGTTATTTACCTCTCCAAATGTGTATGCTGAAAGCACAGCCTTATTTTTTGAGCAGATTTCCCTTACCTTTTCATAAACTTGATTGTAGTCTGATATGCCCTTCTTTTCCGGAAAACCGTGGAAGTTGAATTCCTTTGCCTTAAGGCTGTTAATATGAATATTGCCTGAAAACATTTTATTTATGCATACCTTATGGGATTCCTTTTTTTAAGCTCATCATGAATGTTGCGGAATTCCTCGCTTAAAATCTCCTTACTGTTTATTTTCTCCATCATCATGATAAAATTATCATTTCCATCAGAGTGCCTGAAATACTCAATGACATCCAGCCCCACTAGATGAAAAAATACCATGAAAAGTGTTGTTAGCATATTGCCATTAATATGGATTACATGCCCGTTTTTCCTGGTCATTCCGGCAAATATTGCATATAGTTCCAGGGCACAAAAATTTCCGGAAAAATTGCCGTACCTTAAGCTATTATTTAGGGCTCCGTTGCTTATGGCAATGTCGAATTTTTCCCCTCCTAATACCTCCTTATAGCTGCTTAATGCCAGCTTTTCCCTGCCAATCTCCCCGAGATCTATCAACTTTATGTCCGCCCCTAGTTTCCTTATGCATTCTGCGAATTTTGGATCCTTATGGCCAATTCCCAATATTTTCAAATCTTTTAAAGGAGCTTGCGAATACAGTTTCTCTTTAAACTGCTTCACGTCGCCCCATTCCATCCTGAAATTCTTCTTTTCTTCGTCATAAAATATAAATGGCTCCATCATGCTGAAAAGCTCTTTCTGCCTGTGCTGATAAGCGCAATTTGCCATGTAGAATATAATTGGGTCATAAGATGCCTGGGAAATCCTTGGATAGTCATTTTTTTCAAAAATGAAAAATCCCTTCTTTAATTTGCTGCCAAACCACTCTTCTTTTGACACTTCTTTCATATGCCCAGGTTTTAGAATACAGTTTAAATAGGTTTTTATGGCTTTGGCTTGGTGTAAAAACTCGCTCTGCTCGGGTTTTGGCATCGGCTCGCATGCTTATGTTTTGCATGAAAGCAAAAATACTCGAAAATCAACAGACAATCCTGATTGGATTTTCGGTAACTACTCCGTAGTTTCCCATTGCGTAGCAAACAAGTTTGCTACGTCAGGAGGAACAACGATTCCTCCGCTGCAATTTCCTTTTCCACCCATGCGGTGCCGAACTTTGTTCGGGCATGCCTGCCGGAATTTTTGAAGATGCCAGCAAAATAAGATGCCAAACCTGCTTTTTACACAAAGCCTATCTCTTTAATTGCACACTATTCAGTTTTCGGCCACCTTTTCAAAAGCTCAACAACTTTTTTAAATAGGCTTTAATTCTCGGGCATCGTGAAAATAACAATTATCGGCGCAGGATATGTGGGACTGGTCACAGGAGCCTGCTTTGCAGAGCTCGGGAATGATGTTACCTGTGTGGACATAGACAAGGGTAAGGTAAGCAAGCTAAACAATGGAGTAATGCCGATATACGAGCCGGGGCTGAAAGAAGTCATAAGCAAAAATAAGCCAAGGCTGAGGTTCACTGCCGATTTAAACGGCGCGATAAAGAATTCTGAAATAATATTCATCTGCGTCGGCACGCCTCCGAAGAAGAGCGGGGAAGCTGATTTGAGCTATGTAGAGGGAGTTGCAAAAACAATCGCTGAAGCAATGGATTCCTACAAGCTGATTGTTGAGAAAAGCACTGTTCCTGTTGAAACCGGCAAAAAAGTTATGGAGACTATCCGTGCTTACAATTCCCACGGCGCTGAGTTTGATGTTGTCAGCAACCCGGAGTTTCTGAGAGAAGGCAGCGCTGTGCATGATTTCATGAATCCTGACAGGATTGTGATAGGCGCTGAAACTGAAAGGGCAAGGAAGGCAATGGAAAAGCTCTATGCGCCGCTAAAAGCCCCCATCATGAATACAGACATAAAAAGCGCGGAAATAATAAAGCATGCGTCAAACTCATTCCTTGCCGCCAAAATTTCTTTTATCAATGCCGTGGCAAATATCTGCGAAATCACCGGGGCTGATGTCGAAAAAGTAGCTGAAGGGATGGGCATGGACCGGAGAATAGGCAAGAGCTTCCTGAATGCGGGGATAGGGTACGGCGGCTTCTGCTTTCCAAAGGATGTAGAGGCTTTTGTCAATATTTCCAGAAAGCTGGGCTATGACTTCAGGATGCTCAAGGAAGTGCAGAGCATAAATAATAAGCAGAAAGAAGGATTCATAAAAAAGATTGAGAAATCCCTATGGGTCATCAAGGATAAGTCAATTGGGGTGCTTGGGCTCTCATTCAAGCCAAATACGGATGACATGAGATTTGCCCCGTCTGTAGACATCATAAGGGCGCTGTTGTCCGAGGGGGCAAAAATAAAAGCTTACGATCCCGAGGCTATGGAAAATTCCAGGAAGCTCATCAGGAATGCGGAATATTGCAGCGATCCTTATGAAGCTGCAAAGGATTGCGACGCTTTGATTATACTGACTGAGTGGGACGAGTTCAAAAAAATGGATATTGGAAAAATCAAGTCTGCCCTTAAAAATCCCCTGATAATAGACGGCAGAAATATCTTCAGCCTGGAATACATGCAGGGCAGGGGAATAAGGTATATAAGCATGGGAAGGAGAGAGGTGCAGGGATAGCAAAATGGAAGCCGTCATGTTATGCGCTGGCTATGGCACAAGACTATACCCGTTGACCAAGAATATTCCAAAATCTCTTTTGAATGTTGATGGGGCGCCTATCTTAAGCCATATAGCGGGGAAAATAGAAAAATTAGAGGAAGTTGGCAGGATACATATTGTCACCAATGACTTTTTCTATGGGGCGTTCGCCAGCTGGGCTGAAGAAGCAAATGCTATGAAGCCAATAACAGTGCTGAATGACGGGACAAAGTCAAATGAAGGCAGGCTGGGAGCTGTCAAGGACGTGCATTTGGCCATCTCAAAAAACAGGATTAAGGATGACGTGCTGATCATTGCAGGGGACAATCTTTTTGAGTTTGGGCTGCAGGAGCCGCTAAATCTATTTAAAGAAAAGAAATCCAGTGTTATTGTGCTGCATGATGTTGCTGATTTAAGGCTGGCAGGAAATTACGGTGTCGTGAATATCAATGAAGAGAATGTCATAACCAAATTCGAGGAAAAGCCGAAAAAACCCTCATCGACACTAGTTTCGACAGGCGTGTATTTTTTCACAAAAAAATCCCTTGTCTTGATAGGGCAATACCTCAAAGAAGGGAATAATCCTGACAAGACAGGCAATTTTATTGAATGGGCTTATAATAAAGGCAAAATATATGGTTATGTAAGCAACAAACTATGGTATGACATAGGCAGCCGCGAGCAGCTTGAGGCTGCAAGGAAAAATTACAAACAGAGCTGAGACTATGGGAAATATACTGGTTACAGGCGGGGCAGGCTTTATCGGAAGCCATTTATGCGAATTTTTGCTTCAAAAAGGGCATAGTGTAGTCTGCATGGATAATCTCATAACCGGGAAAAAGAGCAATGTAAGCCGTCTGCTCGGCAATAAAAAATTCAGCTTCGCCAATCATGATGTAAGCAGGCATATAAGCGTTGAAAAGGAGCTCGACTGGGTGCTGCATTTTGCAAGCCCTGCATCTCCTGTAGACTATCAAAAGATACCAATACAGACATTAAAAGCAGGCAGCCTCGGAACACACAATACTCTTGGGCTGGCGCTCGCAAAAGAGGCAAAGTACCTGCTGGCATCGACATCGGAAGTATACGGCGATCCTCTTGTCAATCCACAGCCGGAGAGCTATTGGGGGAATGTAAACCCAATAGGGGTGAGGGGATGCTACGACGAATCAAAGAGGTTTGCAGAGGCTTTAACCATGGCGTACCACAGAATCCATAATGTGGATATAAGGATTGTAAGGATATTCAACACTTACGGCCCCAGAATGAGGATTGATGACGGCAGAGCAGTCCCAAATTTCATAAATCAGGCGCTCCACGGGAAGGACATTACTGTGTATGGAGACGGAAGTCAGACAAGAAGCTTTGGCTATATAAGCGACTTGGTAGATGGAATCTACAGGCTTATGAATTCCGGAATCAATGAGCCAGTCAATATAGGCAATCCGGAGGAATTCGCCATCTTTGATTTTGCAAAGCTTGTAAAGGAAATTGCCGGAAGCAAAAGCAGGATAATATTCGCCAAAATGCCTGAAGATGATCCCAAAGTAAGAAGGCCGGATATTTCTAAAGCAGTGAAGGATCTCGGATGGAAGCCGAAAGTGGATATAAAGACCGGGATTAGAAAGACAATTGAGTATTTTAAGGAATCTTAAAGTCAATACTGGTAAATTCCTGCCTTTTTCATTAGGATCCATGCACGCGTTGCCAGTTCCATGCCGCCTAGTTTCCGGAAAAAATTATTTTTGTAAAAAAGCTTGTATCCGATTCGCCCAAGCGGCTTTCCAAACCTTCTTTTCAGGAATATTTCCATTATTTTGTCCTGCCCTTCCCTGAATGCCTGTATTCTCTCTTCTCTTGTAAACTCACCTGTATCAAAAACAGGCTCCTCTCCCCAGTAGTTCAGGTCATTTAGATAATCTTCCGGGTTGTGCAGAAACCTTCCGTTCTGCACGACCCATTCAAACAGCTCTGTGCCCGGATAAGGGATAATGTTGTAGAACCTTACCTGGTCCGGCGAAAGCTCATCCGCAAATTCCAGGTCTTTTCTGAAAATTTCGAAAGTCTGCCCCGGATTGCCTATTATAAAATTAACCTGGCACTCTATGCCTAGCTGTTTTGTATATTTAACAGATGACTTTAGCTGATTTATATCCAGGTCCTTTTTCAGCAATTCCAGGCCTTTCTGGTCAGCTGTTTCAAGGCCATAAGCAATCCAGACAGTGCCTGCTTTCTTAAGCTTCTCAAGAAGATTATAATTAACCCTGTCCGCCCTCAATCCATTTCCGAAAATCATCTTTATTTTCATGCCGCTTTCTATTATCAAATCGCAGATTTTCTCCGCCCTTGGCATGTTGAATGAAAAGTTGTCGTCGCTGAACTCAAATGTGTCATACCCTCTGTCATACCAGTGCTTGATTTCCTTCAGCACATTTTCAGGGGATCTTGTCCTGAATGGATAACCCATCACAAGCTGTATGGAGCAAAATGTGCATCTGTTGGGGCACCCTCTGGATGTGACCAAGGGTATTCTTTTTTCCAGCATCTTATCCAGCTCAAATTTGCTGTAATCAGGAAAAGGCAGCGCATCAAGGTCATGGAAAAATTTTGGGGGGCTATTCATAACTATCTCGTCCCCATCTCTCCATATCAATCCCTGTATATCCCGCGGCTCCATTCCCGATGCCAAATCCAAAAATGCATGTTCCCCTTCCCCATATACCGCATAATCCGCCTTGGTATCTAAGAGTATTTTGGTGTGGACAGTAGAAGCATAAGAGCCTCCAACAGCTACCAGTATTTTGGGATATTTTCCCTTTACTGCTTTGATTATCTCGTAGCCCATTTTATAGCCTATGCTGGCAGAGGTCATGCCTATAAGATCCGGCTTAAATGAGTCTATCTTTGCGAATAGCTCTTCATTTTCAGAATAAATCCTCATATCCTGTATTTTCACTTCATGGCCTTTTTCTTCAAGAATTGCAGAAAGGAAGGCTATTCCTGCATGGGGAATAGTTGCCACTACATATCTTCCTATATTTGGCGGTAAAATGAGCAATATTCGCATTTTTTTATCCTAAGGAGATGGAAGTATTTATTAATATTGCGTGAGTGAGGCGGCATTGAAAAGACTCCGCTTCGCTACGAGTTGCCATCGGCTCGGCTTTTGTCAATTGTAAGTGCCTCCAAGAACCCTAAAAAGTATAAACCCCTCATTCTGGTGCATCGGCTGAAATAACCCTGAAGATGCCATCTCTTTCAGCTTGATTTCTGTTTCATTTGCGCCAAACCTTTTAGCTGTGCCGGCATCGACCACAAAATATTCATAATTTCTCTTCCTAAGCCAACTGCTGATATCCTTTGCACTCATTTTCATTCCAATGCCTGAAAAATCCCGCTCTTCCTGGCACCAGCGGCATACATACTTATCATTGCCTATAACTGCCCCCTGGTTGATGAATGTAAAAACTCCGGCATTTGGCGCTATATTATTTTTCATCCATAGGTAACCTTCAATTTCTTCGTAGGAACTCCAAAAACCGCCCGGCGGCCATTGGCTGGTATTAACAGAGTATTTTTGGGCAGATGATGTTAAAATGATTCCAGCCACAGCTAAAGCCAGAATGATATGTTTGCCATACCTGACATCCTTCATCAAATTCATCAAAAACCACATGCCTTCGCTCATCAGAATGGCCAGCGGCACTGCAAAGACGAGCCATGCCCTAAAAGGAGATAACTTGTAAAAAAACGGGCTGGCGTTGACAGCATAAAAAGTAAGTATCAGCCATCCCAGCGCCAGCACCGCGCTTTTATCCTTCACCTCATGATTATAGCTTATTATGATAATCATGGTATACAGAAAAATAAAGCATGCGAGCCCGGCAATAATAAACAGGTTATCAGAAAAAAATTCGGGAAACGGCACTGTCCCCTTTTCAAGCGGCTTTACACCCCTCTTTTCAACATATTTTGTATATGTGCTTGAAAGAAATAAAATCACTGCAGCCGCAATAATCCCGGATACTGCAAATATCGCCAATTTTCTTTCCCTAAAACCTTCACGATACTTAAAATATAATGACAGTAAAGCAACAACTGAAATTAATGATGCAGCTATCCCAATCCCTATCGGGTTGTTGATCAGATTTGTTTTTTGCGCTATCGCAAAATCTTTGATCAGGTAGATCCTATCGCCAGTGCCTGCTATGCTGGCAACGCTGATGGAAGAAGATACCCCTATCTCCCTTAGTGTTCCAATTAATCCCCATCTTTTAATAGCCGGAAGCCACCAGATTATAAAAGATCCAATCAGCCCCAATAATCCTGAGAGGGCAATATTCATCATAACTTTCTTTTCCATCAGGAAATTGCTTGCATAATACACTATCAGAAGAAGCCCGAAATATGCGCTGTGCGATGGGGTAATGGCCAGTGTTGCGCTTATCGCTATTGATGCCGCAATCATCCACCTTTTGTCATCTTTTACTTTCTCTAACGAATAGAATGACACAAAATAAAGCGGCACAACCAATGAAATCGACCAGATAAAGTGGCTCATAAATGCAGGAACCGATGCGAGCGCAAAAGTAGAGAACAAAGCCTTGTTCCAGTCTCCTATCAGCTTATTGGCAAAAAAATAGAAAAAAATTATACTTAATGAGATTATCAAAGCATTAAAAAACTTTAATGTCCAGTAGATAGAATCATTCGTTTGATGCACCACTCCCATAATCAGTGTATACGCCGGAGGGTAAGGGTCAATGTATTTGATGCCGGCATTCTCTGGCCTGAATAAAGTCTTCATTTCAGAAACATATTTGGCGCTTATTGCATGGCTCCATGGGTCATCATCCTCAAGATAAGGATATTCAAATGCCCCTTTTGCATACATATAGAGCGTCAGCGCAAATATTAACAGCATTACAGCTATGCTTAAGTCGTATTTTCCTATCCTTATGTTCCCTTTGGGCAGATTCCAATGCCCGATATTTTTTATTAATGCCAATAATGGCGTAATCAGGCTTATGATTAGAAATATTCTCCAATCTATCGGCACGCTCATAAGGTTTAATATGTACCCCAGCACAATAAATGCTGCAATCCCCACTCCTATCCTCATCAAATTCCTTTCAAGAAAATTTTCCGACTCTGATGTCAGGCGCAATAAGCTGTAGCCCAAACAAAAGTTTGTTGCCAAGAAAAAAATTATGCTAAGTATATCCATAAGCTATGGATGGGTACAACTTATTTAAAAGTTGTGTTAAATAGGTACATTTAGAAAACATTCGGCAGCTATTTTTTCCCGAATAAACTCCGCTGAAATTGGCGCTAAATTATGACTTTTTAGGAAAGCCTCTTTTTAAACAATCTTTATAAACCGTCTTCTCTTACTCGGCGATAATGGCAAATGCAACAATTGTAATCCCTGCCTATAATGAGCAGGCTGCAATAGAGAAAACCGTAAGCGAGATTAAAGGAATCACCAAATCTCTTGCCAAGTGGAACATAGGCATCCTGGCAGTAAATGACGGCTCAACTGACAACACCCAAAAGGCATTGGAAGGAATAGCGGGAATAAAAATAATAGAGCATCAGATAAACAAGGGGTATGGGGCATCCCTTAAAGAGGCAATCAAAAGCATCGATACAGATTATGTCCTGATAATTGACGGAGACGGCACATATCCTGTTTCCGCTATCCCCCTGCTGCTTGAGCATGCGGCTAAATACGACATGGTTGTCGGGGCAAGGACAGGAAATATTGTAAAAGTGCCTTTTTTGCGAAAGCCTGCCAAGTGGTTTCTCAAGAATTTTGCGGAGTACCTGACAAAGACCAAAATTCCGGACCTGAATTCCGGACTGAGGATTTTCAAAAGGGATATTGCCTTGCGCTTTATGGGGCTTTTTCCCGAAGGGTTCTCTTTCACGACAACGCTTACAATGGCGTGCCTGACGAACGGGTACAGCGTTAAGTATGTCCCTATAAATTATTATAAGAGGAGGGGAAAATCGGCAATAAGCCCCGCCAAAGACTTTATAGGATTCACAAACCTTATCTTCAGGCTCACTATATATTTTAAGCCCCTGAACATATTCATGCCGATAAGCGCAATGTTTTTTCTGGCTGGGGTCATTAAGCTTATACGGGATTTTCTGCTGCTTAACCGGTTCGGCCTTGGAGGCTCATTGCTGGTTTTAACGGCGGTACAAATAGCCTTTTTGGGCATACTGGCGGACCTTATAATAAAAAGAACTTCGGCATAAAATGTGCGGCATATGCGGGTTTAATTTCGAAAACAAGGCCCTGATAAGCTCCATGAACGGGTGCATATCCCACAGGGGCCCTGATGCAAAGGGATATTTTCTAGATAAAAACCTCTCTTTGGGGCACAGGAGGCTGAGCATAATTGACCTTTCAAAAAGGGGCAGCCAGCCCATGTTTAATGAAGACGGGACAATTGCCCTCGTCTATAACGGGGAGATATTCAACTTCAAGGACTTCAAAAGCGAGCTGGAGGAGAAGGGGCACAAGTTCAATTCCGATACTGATACCGAGGCTGTAATCCACGCTTACGAGGAATACGGCACGGGCTGCCTGAGGCGCTTCAACGGCTTTTTTGCATTTGCGCTGTATGACATGAAAAAAAAGCTGCTTTTCATCCCGAGAGACAGATTAGGAATAAAGCCGCTGTATTATTATTTTGACGGAAGAAAATTCCTCTTTGCTTCTGAAATAAAGTCAATACTGCAGGACAAGACCATCAGGAGAGAGCTGAATATAGGCGCTTTGAACCAGTATTTCATGCTCAGGTTCATCCACAGCGAAGAAACTATCTTCAGGAACATCTACAGGCTGAAGCCCGGGCATTATATCCTGTTTGACCTTAAATCATGCAGCTTAACGATAAAAAAATACTGGGATGTCGCTGTTTCTGAAAAAAAAGAAAGCGAGGAAGCATGCATAAGAAACATCCTCGGGCTTTTTGAAGATTCTGTGCTTAAGAGGCAGATGAGCGACGTCCCTCTTGGGGTCTATCTGAGCGGAGGCATCGATTCCAGCGCTGTCGTTGCGATGATGAGCAAGCTTGGCATCAAAGACATCAACACTTATTCCGTCGGATTTCAGCATGACGAGATTGGGAACGAGCTGAAATATGCGAAAAGTGTTTCAGAGCTTTTTGGGACGAGGCACCGCGAGTTTATGATAAAGCCGGATATTGTCAGGGAGCTGCCAAGGATAGTGTGGCACATGGACGAGCCTATTGCTGATCCTGCCTTCGTGCCTGAGTACTTCCTGTCTAAAGAGGCGGCAAAAACTGTCAAGGTCATATTGGCAGGTGACGGCGCAGATGAGCTGTTTGCAGGCTATGACCAGTATAAATTCATGGCATTGGGAAACAGAATCTCATTTTTGCCGAGAGGAGTGAGAAAGAACATCGTGCCTCTGGTAAGGCTGCTGCCCGAGGAAGTTATCAACAAGATATACAAGTATTCAACTGCCACAGGCACGAAGATTTATGACAGGCTCGGGAAATTTCTGTCCTGCATAAAGGAGGACAGGGCAAAAGCCTATCTCGAGGTATTCTCTGTTTTTGACGAAGAGGAAAAAAAGCAGTTGTTAAATCCTGATTTTCTTGACAAGGGTAGCATTTACCGGGAGGCCAACAGTAATTATTTTAACAGCAAATCTAATTTCCTAAACCAGCTTTTGTATCACGACCTGAAGACTTACCTGCCGGAAGACCTGCTTATGAAGCCGGACAAGATGTGCATGGCGTACGGCATTGAGGCAAGAGTGCCTTTTCTGGACTACAGGATGGTCGAGTACGCATTTACCCTGCCTGCCGGGATGAAACTGAAAGGCAATACGAGCAAGTATATTATGAAAAAGGCATTCGGAAGGATACTGCCTAAAGACATTCTGCACAGGAAAAAGCAGCCTTTCCAGGTCCCATTAGACCAGTGGCTTTCCAAGGAACTAAAAAGCTATTTCGGGGATTTGCTTGATGACCCTATAAATAACCAATTCTTCAGCAGGAGGCACATCAGGAAAATATTTGACAGCTATAATAATTCAAAATTGTTCTATGGAAGGCAGATTTGGAGCCTCGGGATATTCAATGTATGGTATAAGGAGTATATGGAAGATTCTGCCAGCTTACTGTCCTAGAAACATTTCCTCATTCGGATGATAAACCCAAATCTCAATTAACATTTCCTGCAAAATATATTTAAATTATATAAGGATTTTGCAATCCGGACAGATTAGCAGTAACCTTAAAAATGCGGATATTTTAAATCATGAGGATAAAGCCAATATCAAAAAACATGGATTTGTCAGAATTTAGTTCAGATAAGATTTTAGAAATTAATGATGCTGTAAGCCTAATCAATAGCCTAAAGTCTAAAAACAAAAAAATCGGGTTATGCCATGGGGGCTTCGACTTATTGCATCCCGGCCACATAAAGCATTTTGAATCGGCAAAAAAATTATGCGATATACTATTCGTCTCTATAACTTCCGACCATTATATCGCCATAAGAAAAGGAAAGAACAGGCCCATTTATAATGACACATTAAGGGCATATGCCGTCGCTAGTGTAAGATTTGTAGACTATGTTGTCATCTCTGATAGTAAAACCGGAATATCAATAATTAAAAGATTGTTGCCAGATTATTATATCAAGGGCCCGGATTATGTCGCTGATGCTTCTTCCGAGCTTATGCAGGAGAAAGAAGCTGCCGAATCATGCGGCGGCAGGCTTATTTTCACTAAAGACCCAAAATTGTCTACTACTGACATTCTCAGGAAAATAAAAAATTTGGATATGTTTTGAGGTCATTTAAAAAATGGAACGACCAAGCAGGGCCCGGATATACCTAGTTGCTGAAAGAAACGAGAGTTTCTGCGGCTGGCTTAATAAAATCTTAAGCAAAAACTTTGAAGTTAAGCAATATTACCTGTTCCATGGCCAAGAAAAGCCTCCCTTGCTGCTTAAAAGATGGTACCTGACAGTTCACAATTTTATAAGGGCTTATAAAAATTTTAAGCCTGACAAAATTTTTATTTTTGGCAAAACACTTATATCACTGTGGCTGCTGCCCCTCATCATAAGAATCTTTAGGTTAGATATAGAAATCGTAGTTTTTAGGTATGATATAGAGTATTTCCGCCCATTCTACAAGGGCATTTACAGCAAAATCAGCTTTTTACTTAATCGCTGGCTTGAAAAATTCTGCTTCATCAAATCCGACAAAATAATCCACAAAGGATTAGAAAATGAGCTGGAGTACCTTCCATTTTATGATAAAATAAAAGGCAAGCCGCATTACCTTTTTAGGGAGTTTCTGGACGGTACCGAAATTCAGAAATACAATCCTGACATAAGGTTATCTAAAAAAGATAAAGAAATGCACCTAGTCTATGTTGGAGGCATACATCTTAAAAGCCAGCCGATTGGAGATTCCATATGGGAGTTCTACCCAAAAATCACCGGGCAGAAGATACATTTGCATATGTACATCTCCACAAAATTTAATGACGCTTCAATCAAAAAATTGAATGAAATTTCCAAAAAAAATCGCTATTTTCACTTTGAAAGGCCTTTGCCGCACGCTTCCCTCATCAGGGCCATTTCGAAATATGATTTTGGAATTTGCCTGGATTCCTGGAACAAATCCAACACCAAAAATGAGTATTTCCAGTTTACCAGCTTTGGAAATAAATATTTTGACTATATCTCCGCCAAGCTGCCTATAATAATATTGAATGAGCAAACTCCCGTAGTTGAATTTGTGGATAAATATGGGATAGGGTGGCATATCAGCCGCAGCCAATTAAAGCATTTGAAGAAATTAATAAGGGTATTCAAAAGCGACTATAAAAATAAGATTAGAAACATTGAAAATGCTATCCCCAAATTGCTGGATTGCGGCAAATTGCTGGATTTTGTAGGCGGGCCAGAGCGTTAGCCTCTATTTTTTTGAAAAACCATAAAATGAGAAGGGGTGCCCCAAGTCTTAATAAATGGCTGATTAGTATTGCAGAAATCCACTATTTCCTCTGTTTTGCATTTGGACAGCATTTTGAAGGCGTGCTTCATTCCTTCTATATATCCTAAAGTAATCCTCTTATCATCCTCTCCAGAAAGAACTTTATTGGATTCTATTTTTTTAGACGCAGTATCCAGCCCCTCTATGCATAATTCTGCCTTATCACTATCATAATTATCAATAAGGCTGTCCAGCCGCGCTATAAACTCAACCAAGCTTTTTTCAAATTCAGGATCATACTCTGTCAGGAAATGAGGTCTCCCAAACATATAGCTCAGCCTGTTCCTGCATATAAACTGATTTTGCTCTTCCAATTGCTCAACAGGCTTCAAAATTTTTTTAGACCAATGGACAGCTAAGCCATTTTTATATAGGGGCCACGATGAGTATAGGCTGTATCCTGCTCCCATCATCTTTGCGCAAAACTCTTTTGCTTCAATAAAATATTTAAGCCTTACAAACGGATTTTCCATGGCATCTTCTATCCATGCGTCAATCCGGCGCGTATGGGGTACAGTGCCCCACTTTTCTTTAAACAGCCTTTTTCCGACTTCTATGGGGTCTAACTTGGAAAATTCGCACACTCTTGTAAACATAACCTTAAGCATGATCTCCGGACAGCTACCAAAAGCTTCACTTTCATAAAGAATTAAGAATCCTTTGGGCTTTAATATTCTTGTAAAAAGATCCATCCAGATATTTTCCGGCTTGATTGTATAGATAAATCCTTCAGCGTCTATGATGTCATATCTCTTGTCAGGCATGACTTGTTTTGCATATCCCTCAACATCATATCCCTCCAGCCCGATAAGGTTGTTTAATAAGTCAAATCTGGCAAAATTATTCCGTATTGCCTGGTGCGCCTTAATATTAGGCTCCTGCAGCGTGCAATTTGCACCCCATTCTGCAAAAACTAGAGAGTTCTCGCCAGTTGCCGGGCCAAATTCTATAAGATTTGAATTTTTGAAAGCCATAGGTGGAAGGCTCAGCTTATTCGTAAAAAGATCCTCCCTGCTTGATTTATGCGCATCTAAATCTTCTCTTGACTTTGTATTGCCGTGCACATAAAGCTCTTTTTCACTATAATACTCGTACATCCCTTTAAGTTTCATTTTTGAAAGATTTCAAGGTTTTTATGACATAATTGATATTCTCTGACGGCTGCGAGGGGCCGCAAGGCAGCACCAGCCCTCCTTCGCCAAATGCATTTGAATGTGGAAATGACTCATCATTTTTAAAATAAGGGGCAGTGCTCAAGGACGGAAGAAATGGCCTTGTCTCTATGCCTTTGGAGAATAAGTAGTCAGCCACCTTTTTACGATGATCGCATAAAACCTCAGCGTATATGGGAACCCCGCCATTGGAAGCATTTACTGGAATTATACTGATGAACGGCAGGTTTTCAATGCCCTCCTCATAAGTTTTGTAGATTTCTGCAGCCCTCAGTGCTTTTTCCTTAATTTTTGCCAGCTGCACTATTCCAATTGAGGAAAGGATATCGGGAAATTTAAAATTAAATCCGGGAGTGCTATATACCGGCCTGATCGTGTCAACCACTCCATGCGTTCTTATCAACTTGAGTTTTTCATACATCTCTTTTTTCTTTGTGACAAGAATTCCACCCTGCCCTGTGCTTATTAGTTTAGCTATGCTTAATGACAAGCAGCCAATGTCAGACTGAGTTCCGAGGTATCCTCTGGAGTTTTTTGAAAAAATGGCCTGGCACGCATCTTCTACAATCTTCAATCCATATTTTTCCGCTATTCTTGACAGTCTATCCATCTGGACACTTCTTCCATTTAAATGGACTGGGATTATTGCCTTGGTTCTGGCCGTAATCTTCCCCTCTATTTTAGAAACATCAAGATTAGGGTTGTCAGAAAGAGAGTCTACAAACCTTATTTTGGCGCCAAGGAGCATTGGGGCATGCGCGGTTGCTATCCATGTCCTGTCAGGAACTATAACTTCATCGCCGTACTTTAAATCCAATGCAATCATTGCCATTAACAGCGAGTCGCTGCCGCTTGGAGTCGCCAGAACATATGGAACGCCAAGTGTTTTAGCGATCTGATTTTCAAATTCTTCTGTGACTGCGCCCATGCTAATATGCTCATTATGGATCGATTTGCTGACGCTCCCGATTTCTTCATCGCCAAATGATGTTCTCCACCAAGAAATTTTTGGTTTGGCATTATTCACATCCGGCTTATTCTTAGTTTCCATTTTTTATATACTCCTCAACTATGAGGCATTTTTGGGCTTGACCAAAGTTTAAAAACCTTCTCCTATCCCGTAGGCAGCATAAATTGCATCAGCAGTGCCAAGATTGACGGTTATCTGGTGAATGAAGCGATCAATCCCAAAGATTTGAGGAGTGATGGCAGCCTATACCTTTTTCAATGCAGCCATTAAAGTCCTTCAAACGAAAGCCCTCACAACAGAAATTGTGATTCCGGCGACCATAGGAATAATCATATTATCGTTTATGGTGTTTGCCCCTATCTTGACTTCCATTGCCTCTACAAGCATTGCCGCGATAGACGCAAAAAAAGCCTCGGGGATATTGATAATAAACAAGGCTATTGCAAAAGACGCAAGAAAGCCGAATAGCGTGCCTTCCAGAAACTTCTTGTCATTAAAAGGGTGCCTTATTTTGCCGTAGTGCGCCCCGAACAAATGCGAAATTGAGTCTCCAAAAGCCAGTATTAGAATAGATGCCATTGCAACGTCCTTTGGAAAAAGATAAACTGCAAGAAAGCAGCCAATTGCATAGTATATTGCCCCTTTGCCCGGCAATGTCTTCATGTCTTCTTTTCTTTCGAATTCGTCAAGAAGCCATGCTATAACTGGTATTCTGAATTTCTTGCTCAACAATGCAACAATCAGCCCTTTAATGATTCCTATCAGCATAATCAAGGGTGTAAGCAAGCCATAATGCAGCAAAGCTGCAGTAAAAACTCCAAGAACAAGATGAAAAAGCTGCCTCTTTATCTCAAGCCTGCTCACTGCCACTTTTCAACAGCCCAGATGGACAGCCTCCCGATAAGGTACCCTACAAAAGCCCCGAACACTATGTCGCTTAGGTAATGAAATCCCATGTACAGCCTGCTGAATGCCACAAGGACGGCAAAAATTGTGAAATATCTTGCATATTTAATATTACTGGCCAATATTGGAAGGGATGCAAACGCTACGGCAGAGTGCATGCTCGGGAAGGAATAACCTAGTACCTGTATAGGGTACGCCAAGATTGTGTCAGGCCTTGTCTTGGCGAAAATCGCTTTTAGGATGAATGAGACTGCAATGCCTGATATCAGCGCCAACAGCAGGTAGTATACTGGCTTTTTCTGTTTCCTGTTATAAAGTAGGATTATAGGAATCAAAAATAAGACTATTACATCAAATCCGAAATTAGTGATGATGCTGAAAAATGTATTGAGAAACTTCGGCTTTTCAGCATTGAAAAGCTCGTTCACATATCCGTCTGCAAGCAATGACATGACAAAGACAGAAATTCCTATGATAAACCATAATATCCAGAATTTTCTTCCATCCTCTTTTTTTTGCCTGCTCATGCTATAAAAAGTCTTCCTCAATTTTTTGGCTTATAAGGGTTTTGTTTGGCCAGACTTTGACACCGGGAAGCAGAATAGAGTTCGTGATTTTTGTATTGTCTCCAATTATGGCCCCAAGCATTCCTGCAGGGATTTTTTCCCCTTTAACAGAGGAATAAGCATTTTCTTTTGCAATAATACTGCCTTCAAAATACACATCCTCTCCAATCACAGAGTTTTCAACTGAGGATTTTTCTTCTATGATGGAATTATCCATTATTATTGAGTTTTTGACTGAGCCTTTGATGACGCAATTGCTCCCTATGGAAGAATTGAAGACTTTTCCCGTTACTTTAGACCTTTTGCCTATTGAGTTTTTCCCTTTTCTCAGCAGAATATCTGCATTGAGCAGGTCCCACGGATAGCCTATAGGAACCCAATTTCTGCTTTTTACGCATTGGATTTTCTCTTTTTTCGACAAAAGCCTTACTGCATCAGGCAGCTCAAACTCGCCCCTGGAAGACTTTTCTATTTTTCTAATGCACTCGAAGATTTTCCTGTCCAGGACATAAAGCGCTGTGCTTATCAAATCAGAGACAAAATGTTGCGGCTTTTCAATCAAATCCTGCATTATGCCATTTCTTTCGACAACTACTCCGAAATTCTGCGGGTTTTTGGTCTTTGCCACCAGTATGGAATAATCGTGCTTAATGCAGCCCTTAATGTCGTGCCTTGAATACAAATCATCGCCCATCATCAGAAGGAATTTGCCTTTGATATGTGACTCGAGCAGCGAAATGGCATGCGCTGTGCCAAGCTGCTCCTTTTGCTCAATATATTTTATCTTTATTGATTTGTATTTGCTGCCGAAATATGCCTCTATCATCTCTTTTTTGTAGCCTACTACAATGATGGCTTCAGAAACTAAACCTTTGATTGCGTCAAGGTTATGCTCAAGCAGGGGCTTGTTGGCAGCCTTGAGCAGGGGCTTTGGCTTTGTCAGCGTCAATGGGTAAGTTCTTGTCGATTTCCCTGCCGCCAATATTACCGCCTGCATTTTTAGAGAGCTTCAGTTTTTATAGAGTTAGATTTTTCCGTCATAAATGGGTTGTTTATTAGGGAATTTATCAAGGATTCGGGAGTTGTAAATTTTCTTGCTTTAATTGCAAAGATTTTCCCTGATTTGACAAATGTTTTTTTATGGATTTTTTTGAAATTTTCAGCGTGCTCCTTGAATTTTAACGGTGGGCCTTCAACTTCCATATTTTTTGGAAGAGGTTTTTTGTCAAAAAGGAAATAAAAGAATGCATTGCCTTTCTTGTTCCATTCCCATCCGGATTTTATTGCTTTAAAGCCGTTTTTCTCTAATTCTGCAGTTAAAAACTCATGAATTTTGAGCAGCTTGCTGCCTACAACATCTATCTTCCCGTCCAATGGCTTTGCCTCGGCTATAATGAGTTTGCTGTATTTAGGTTTTTCATCAAGAAATTCCGCTGACATGGGCTTTTTTACAAAAAATTCTCTGGAAGGATTCTTCAAAAACTCCTTTGCCGCATTCATGAAAGCTTCAAACTTCTCAGCGCTGAGCGCAGCTGCCGCATTCCTGTCCTTCTGCACCGGATCGATGACAATAAGGGGAGAAAGTAATTTAGAGGTATTTACCATCTTAAATACATCCTTGCCCCTGTAATATTTCCGGATGTCTATAACTTCCCTCTCTTTCCATTTTGCCGCACTTTTCATCAGGCTGAGGAAAGACCCGTAATATGCCGCCAGTATCTCGCAGACATAGCCTGAAAATCCCCTTATATAGCTCTCAGCCCCATAAAGATTGTTTGCCTGGCAGAACTGCTTTGTCAGCTTCATCTCATCTGCAAGTTTTCTGTGCTTCCTAACCCATTCAGAATGCAATGGGCTCACATCAGTTATGTTTTTGGCTTGGGCTGCATTTTTTATCTTTAGGATAGGCACTATTTCGAAAGTGAAAGTTTCCTCTTTTATCTGGAAATAGTCCCTTGAGCCGTGTATCCTTATTATCTTTCCAAATTTCTTCTTGAGGCATTTTTCAAGAATATCTGAAAGTTCGCTGCTTTTGTCTTTGTATTTATTGTAGTCAAAAAGCACGAAAATATCGGCGTCAAAAGCCTTCAGCCATGTCCCTTTTGCCCCTGAGCCGCCAAGGATCGCATGAAATTCTTTCCTGCTGCCGTTTATTTTTTTTATTATTGAATTTAGCCTTTTGAATATTTCTTTCTCGTATTCTTTGTCTGGCCTTATGTCGCCAAGGACTTCATTTAATATTTGCCTGATGTTTTTCATATAACAAAACTAAGTTAGTGTATATAAAAAAGTTTGGGTTAAAAAATGAATGTTTTATCCTTTTATTATTTCCTGACGACACTTCAGCAACGGTTTTCATTTTTTAAATTTTCTCTCAAAAGCCTGCATTGGAGTCTCTAAATCTTCCCATTTCAGTGCTGTATGGGGCCTAATGACATTGTACCAGTGCCTGAACTCCTCACTGCCTTTAAAGGCATCCCGATGCCTTTCATAAGTGTCAAACCACTTCTCAACCTTTCCATTAGTCTGCGGATGTTTTGGCCTGCATCTGATATGCTCTATATCTTCCCTTAACAAATGCTGCTCGAATGAGCTGCTATCGATAAAACCCTTATGATTGCAGGTAAACTGGCTTCCCCTGTCTGTTATGATCTGCCTGAACTTGCCATAAGCTTGGGTTGCTTGCTTTACCATAAACGCACTAGCCGCTGCTGTTGGGCCGTCTATCTCTAAAAGAGACAGCAATGCCCTGCTGGCATCGTCCTCCAAAGCACCTACCCAAATCCCATCATTCGGTCTCTGGTGCCAATCCATGTGCCCTAAAGAAAGGCTGTGCTTTCTTTCGTATCTGACAATGAATCTTCTTCTGATAACTTCGCTGTCAAGCTTCTTTGCTTTTCCATTCGTTAAGAGTATCTTATGTATCCTATTGTGCGGAATGTGCAGCTTGTAGTCTCGCTGCAATATTGGCTCTAATAAGCTGGCACTGAAGCGATATTTATTGTAGCATTCCAATACTATCTCGATTTCCTTGTCGGAAATCTTCTTTGGAGGCCTTCCGATTTTCTTGCTTATCACAGGAGCATCTCCTGTAACCTTATAATGAAAGAGCACCTGGTTTACTCTTCTTTCGGTGACTTCAAACTTCTTCCTTATGTGGTTGGTGCTCCAACCATTGTTCCTTTTCCTGATGATTTCCACGATTTTTGCGTTATTGAGTTTCATAGAAACCCAATATTTTTTATCGTCAGGAAATAGTTTTGGGATAAAACAGGTTAAAAAATGAAGTAAAATTTATATAGAATTTTGTTTGTTTAGATAAAATGTCAAAAAATGTTGATATATCCAATCTGCAAAAAAGCTTAGAGTTATTAGAACATAAATTTAAAGATTTAGCAGAAAAGAGAATTCTTTTAACAGGCATAGTTATAGGAATCCTTATAGCACTTCCACTTCAAATATTAGTAGTACCTTTAAAATTTGAAGAAGGCAATGGTTTATTTTATGGTTCAAATTTAGTTATTGGAGGTATTTCATCACTTGCTTATTTTTTAATATTTTTAGCATTATCCTTAATAATCTTATTTTTATCTTTTAAGTATACTAAAAGAAAGTTAGTAGGTATAAAAGAAGAGGAAATTATAAGCTTAACATATTCTACAGAAAAGTCTAAAATTTTAAGTGAACTAAGAAATTTGTTAGATGTTGAATCTAAATTTTTTGATGTTATTTGTAAAACTCCAGATGGTAAATCTATTGAATGTTATAAATTGGAAGAAATTGAAAATATTTTTGGAGGTAAATCTAAAGAAGAAAATAAAGTATTGGATATAACATTTCCAGAGGAGAAAATTATAAAATTGATTTACTATCCCGAGATAGAAATGTCAAGAATTTTAGTTAAGAAAATTATAGAAGAGTATAAAGTTTAATTTCCTTCCCCCACAACCTTAACCGCGCTTACAGCCTTATCCCCTTCTTCCAGCTTCATCACTTTTACTCCCTGAGTATTCCTTCCTATAACAGAAATGTCGGAAGCTGGCACCCTTATCACAATGCCGTTTTTGCTTATCAGCATTATGTCGTCATTTTCGCCAATGTCGCAGATTGCAACAACATTGCCGTTTCTTTCGCTGCACTGGATGTTTATGACTCCTGAGCCTCCCCTGTTTATCAGCCTGTAATCTTCTATAGGCGTTCTTTTGCCGTAGCCGTTCTCTGTCACAGTAAAGAGTGTTTTCTCGTTCGAGGCTACAATCATCCCTACAACTTCATCGTCTCCTTTGAGGCTTATTCCCCTTACGCCCTGAGAAGACCTCCCGCTTGCCCTTATGTTTTTCTCGTGGAATCTTACTGCATTCCCGCTTTTGGTCGCAATTATAATCTCCTGATTGCCGTCTGTAAGCTCGACGTTGATAAGCTCATCCTTGTCCTCAAGAGTGACTGAAATGATTCCTGTCCTTCTCGGATTGCTGAATGACTCAAGAGAAGTCTTCTTGACAGTGCCTTTCTTGGTTGCCATTATGATGAAACGGCTGCCGTCAAAATTATTTACAGGCACGTAAGCGCTGATTTTTTCCTCGTTTTCCAAAGAAAGGAGGTTGACTATAGCTTTTCCTTTTGCAGTCCTTGCCGCTTCAGGAATCTGGTGGACTTTAAGCCAGTAGACTTTGCCCTTGTTTGTGAAGAACAGCAAGTAATCGTGCGTGTTGGCTGTGAAAATATCATTGATTATATCTTCCTCCTTTATAGTTGCCGCAATCACTCCCTTGCCGCCCCTGTGCTGTGTCTTGTAGACTTCAATCGGAAGCCGTTTTATGTAGCCTGAGTGAGTTATTGTAATTGCAACATTTTCATCCTTGATTAAGTCTTCTTCCACAATGCCGTCAACATCAACGTCGCTTATCTCTGTCCTTCTTTTGTCGGAATATTTCTCCCTTATCTCTGCCAGCTCTTTCTTTATTATGTCAAGTATCTTTTTATGGTCCTTAAGTATCGCTTCCAGCTCATCTATTAGTTTAAGGAGCTCTTTGTGCTCTTTCCTGACTTTGTCCTGCTCAAGGCTTGTCAATCTTTGCAGCCTCATTTCAAGTATTGCCTGCGACTGCTCGTGAGTCAGGTTAAAGGAAGTTACAAGAGATTCCTTTGCAGTCTCGACAGACTTGCTCTGCCTTATCAGCTTAATGACAGCATCAATATTTTCTGCTGCTATTATAAGCCCTTCAAGAATGTGCGCGTTTGTCTGTGCCTTGTTCAGGTCAAAAAGCGTTCTTTTCCTTACAACATCTTTCCTGTGCTCAATGAAATAGTGGATGATGCTTTTCAGGTTCAGCACTTTAGGGACGTTGTCAACAAGCGCAAGCATGATGATTCCAAAAGTAGTTTGTAGTCTTGTATGCTCAAACAGCTGGTTTAAGACAACATCCCTGTCAGCATCTCTCTTTAATTCAATGACTATCCTCATGCCGTCTCTGTCCGACTCATCCCTTAGGTCAGAAATTCCCACAATGCGCTTGTCTCTTACATTATTCGCAATTTCCTCTATAAGTTCTGACTTGTTTACCATATAAGGTATTTCAGAGATGATTATGCTCTCCTTTGTCTTGGATTCTTCAAATGAGGCCTTTGCCCTAACCCTTAATTTGCCCCTGCCGCGAGTATAAGCCTCAATGATTCCATTTCTCCCGCAGATTATTCCCCCTGTAGGGAAATCTGGGCCCTGCATATGATTAAACAGTTCGGTAAGACTTATTTCAGGATTGTCTATCTGGGCAATTACAGCATTTACTACTTCGCCCATGTTATGGGGCGGAATATTAGTAGCCATCCCCACTGCAATCCCAGAACTGCCGTTGACAAGAAGATTGGGTATTTTTGAAGGCAGCACAGAAGGCTCATGAGTGCTGTTGTCAAAGTTAGGGATAAGCTTTACTGTTCTTTTATCAATATCTTCAAGCATATCTTCCGCAAGTTTCTTAAGCTTGCATTCTGTATATCTTTCTGCTGCAGGTGGATCTCCATCAACACTTCCAAAATTACCATGCCCGTCAACAAGCATGTATCTCATTGAAAAATCTTGAGCCATTCTAACTAATGCATCGTATATCGCCGCATTTCCATGAGGGTGATAATCACTCATTGTCCTGCCAACTACAAAAGCAGATTTTCTATGAGGCTTGTTATGAGTTAAACCAGCCATATACATTGTATATAGAATTCTTCTATGAACAGGCTTTAGTCCATCCCTAACATCAGGCAAGGCTCTTCCAATGATGACTGACATAGAATAATCTAAGTAAGATTTCTTCATTTCATCCTGAATCAGCCTAGGAATTATTCTCGTATCTTGCCCGTGCGTTTTTTCGTCCATTTTTAGCCAAGAATATAAGCTGTTTACCGACGATAAAATGGTAGCATTAACGCTTTAAAAGGGTTGTGGTTTTGGTGTTTATTTTCTATATGGAAAATAAGCACTGGCCAAACACCTACGTGAAGTATAAAAAGGAAGGGACATTTACAAAAATATGATTAATGAAATACCTACACCAAGAAAATGTTATAGTAAATACAATTTGGCTGTATATAATTTCAAGTGCCCAGTTTGCGAGAGGGTTTCAAAGAGCAATAAGTGTTTAGCAGACCATATATTTCATAGAAATTGGAAAGACAAAAAACATAGGGAATTGGCGCAAAAATTAAAACTGGAATCGAAAGAAAATTTTCTTAAAAAAGTTAAAGGTATGTGCCCAATTTGCAATAAGTTAGTTACTAGGAATCTTGGCAATCATTTTAGATTGATGAGAAATAGTGAACATAAATTATTTCTGGCTCATCAAACAAAAATAGCAGTATCTTTATTTCAGAGAGGCTACTCACCTAAAGATATAGAGAATGATGAAAGAGTTTATTTAACACATAAAGTCGTACTTAAAAGAATTATAGACAAACTTGGCAATGATAAAGTAATTGAAATTTCCAAAGAGATCTTCAAAAGAAAAAGAGAGGCTTATTGGAATACATTTTCTGCAGAGGAAAGAAAACAAAAAATGATACCTATATATGAAGCTGAATGGAAAAATTTAACGTCTGAACAAAGAAGAAAGCATCCTTGGGTTATTGCTGGCAGAAGAGCGTCTTTAGAATCCAGTATTAAGGGTTCTAAAAATCAGAAATATGCTTATGAATTATTAAAAAATAGGGTTCCAAGATATAATTGGGTCTATAATTATGCCTTAAATGAAAATTGGCAGATTGATATAGCATCGCCTGAATATAAAATATTTATTGAATGGGATGGCAGACATCATAGAATACCAATATATGGGGAAAGCTACCTTAAAAACAGAAAAAATAGGGATTGTATCAAGAATAGGATTATTGTTGAACAGATTAATGGAACCTTGATAAGGATTAACGATGAAGGAAAGTTTGACAGAAGATTTGTTGAAGAGAAAGTAGGTAAGATTATTAGACTACTGAGTGAAGTAATTAAGAAAGAGTTAGTGCTTTTATAATGATGGCTCCTGCTGGCTAATGCAATGGATTGTCCCAAGCCCATAAACCAAGTCCCTGCAGCCAATCCCGATTATCTTTTTGTTTGAAAAGCATTTTTGGGCTATGCTTAATGCCTTCGCGTCATTTTCATGGCCAAATATCGGAACTAAAACGACTTTGTTGCTTATGTAGAAATTTGCATAGCTTGCCGGCAGTCTCTTTCCTTCATCATCCTTGACATAGCCAGGCATTGGAAGTTTTATGACATTCAGCTTGTTTCCATTTTCATCTTTGGACTCCATTAAAATATCATAATTCTCTTTCAGTATCCTATAATTTCCATCATCTTCGTTTTCTTCAAATGCGCAAAGCACAGTGTTCGGATTCACAAATCTTGCAATGTCATCGATGTGCCCATCAGTATCATCTCCCGCAATGCCTTCTTTTAGCCATATAATATGTCTAGCACCAAGAAACTCTTTCAATAGATTTTCAATTTCTTTTCTTGACAGATGAGGATTTCTGTTCTTGTTAAGAAGGCACTGCTCAGTTGTCAGCAGCGTCCCCTTGCCATTGACATCTATTGAGCCGCCTTCAAGCACAATGCCTGCTTCGAACAGCGGCAGTTTCATCTTTTTGTTCATTTCAAAAGGGATTTTGTTGTCTTTCTTCAGCTCATCATACTTGTTGCCCCACGCATTGAAATCCCATTTGACCATAGCCAGTTTCTTTTCTTTCCTGTTGACAACAAAAGTAGGGCCGTAGTCCCTGAACCATACATCGGCGTAATTTTGAATATAGAAATTGACTTTAGTCAAGTCGACATTTTCTTTTTTTAGCATTCCAGTTGTCTTATTTTTAACGCCTTGGTCAAGGACAAGCAGATTTACAGTCTCGCTTTGATGTATTGATTTGATGATAGAAATGTAAGTTTTCTCTGCTTTGTCCACCCTATCCGGAAAAGTGGTTTCATCATAAGGCCAAGCCAGCCATATTGCATCGTGCTTTTCCCATTCTGCAGGCATGGAATAGCCTAATTTTAAGGGAGTTAATTTGCTCATTTTTTATCGGTCAGTCTAGAATAAGTTTCCGGCCTTCTGTTTCTTAAGAAGCCCCAGCTTTCCTGTATTCGTTTATTCATTGACAAATCAATGTCTGCAATCAATATTTCCTCTTTATCCGAGCTTGCCTTTTTTATTATTTTTCCGAAGGAATCGCATACAAATGAAGAGCCAAAGAATTCCAGATGATCTTCAGTTCCAACGCGGTTGACAGCAGCAATATGGACGCCGTTTGCAATTGAATGCGCCCTCTGTATCGTTTCCCACGAATCCTGCCAGTTCTCTCCTGATGTGTCATAATTCTTGATGCGACCGATTGCAGTCGGATAAAAGATGATGTCTGCTCCTTTCAATGCGCATGTTCTGGCTGCTTCCGGGAACCACTGGTCATAGCATATTAAAACAGAGAATTTTCCGTATTTGGTGTTGTAGACTTTATAGCCGTTGTTTCCCGCTTCAAAATAGTTTTTCTCATAAAAAAAAGGATCATAAGGCACATGAATCTTCCTGTAAGTCTCAAGCAATTTGCCGTCTGCATTTATCACAACAGCAGAATTGTAGAATTTGTTTTTGTCTTTTTCAAAGATAGGAACAATGATAACAGCATCATTCTCTTTTGCCAATTTTGAAAATGCATCTGTGGATTCTCCGGGAACTGTCTCAGCCAGATGAGAGAAATCTTTTTTTTCATATTGGGGGAAATAAGCAGTTCTGTAAAGTTCTTGGAGGCAGATTATCTTTGCTCCTTTTTTGGCTGCTTCTTCGACTTTCTGGAGTGTGTTTTGCAGATTTTCTTTGGGTAATTCAGAAGCTCGTGATTGTATTGATGCAATGATTAATTTATTGGATTTCATTATTTTTAGATAAAGATTATTGTTTTAATATCTTTCTAAAATAAGAGGAGCCTTAACCACGCTGGATTTGTTAGTATTCCCATTGCCAAAGAAGTAACTAGCGTTTTTCCATAATCTGCTTTCCAATAAAATTTACCAATTAAAAAATAAAATACTACTATTACCAACAAGCTGTATAAAAACAACTTTGTTATATGCATAAAGAAACTTTCTAATATAAAGACTTCAATGAACATAATGATTGGAGTTATAATTATAAGACCTATAACAATTTTTCTTAATTTTATGTCAAGCCATATTTTTGATTGTATGTAAACAAGAAGGAAATTGATGCAATAATTTCCAAGGAAGATTAAAACTATTGTTAGGCCTATTTCAGAACCAGGTGTGGCAATTAAATCTGCCGATACTAGCGGCATTAGTATAATGGCAAGAATTATCAAGGTGTGATTTAAAAAAAGATATTTGTATCCCATAAAACTAAACATTTTAAGTTATATTTAATAATTTTTTGGATTTATAGACAAGATTTAAATAAAGAACAAATATATTAAGAAATATGGAATTAAAAATACCATATATAGTCAAAAAGGGGAATGGGGGGTATGTAATTGAGTGTATTGATTTGAATATAGTTACTCAAGGTAATTCTTTAGAAGAAGCTAGAAAGAACGTAAGAGAAGCCATAGTATTACATCTTAAAAGTGCTAATGAGTTAGGGATGCTTAATAAAGAACTGGAAAAATTAGGGGCAGTCAAAAAGAACAATATCATAGAAATACCAAAAAGGGTATTAGAAACCACACCAATTCAAATACCTGTATAGGCTACAATTTCTTTAAGAAATCATCTTTTTCAATTCCTGCCTTGCGCAATATAGCCAATAATGTTCCAATTCTAAGATCACTATGGAGTGGAATTGTAAGAATTTCTATCTCTTTTTCTTTCTTTAATGTAACATGACTTCCTTCTCTTCTATGAATCTCCCAACTATAATGTTTGGTTAAAACTTTTATAAATTCTGCGCCAGATAAATTTCTTGGTAGTCTCATTTCACTTAGTTTAACGGGTTCTTTATTTAAACTTACTTTTTTAGATTATATAATTTAAGAAGCCTCTGCCGAGATTTGAACTCGGGTCCTGCTGCTTACGAGGCAGCTGCTCCACCACTAAGCTACAGAGGCATTAAACAAAAGCAAATAGAAAGAATCACTTGATTGCATTTAAAATTTCTTCTTTTGACCTGAATTTCTTCTGGCACTCAAAGCAGATTGTGTGCTTTTTGCCTTTTTCGTCTTTTACATAAGTCCCCAGTATCTTATTCAGAAAAGTGACTTCAATCCTGCTTTTGCACGCTTCGCATTTCATTATTGAGCAAAAGTTTTTAACCTATTAAAAATTTTGCTATAAAGAAATGAAAGGGAGCAGTGCCACCAGTAATGAGGCGGTTGTGCGATTTACTTTAACAATAGATGCGGCGCATAATGCGCGCCGCCTAGACTCAAAGGAAGGATTTTGTCCAATAACTTAATACAAAATTAAAAAACCAATAAAATGACCAGAATCGCAATTGTAATCAAGGAAAGATGCAATCCGATCGGCTGCGGGAACTACTTATGCGCCAGGATGTGCCCTGTAAACAGGGAAGGGAAAGAGTGCATCACAAAAAGCCCAAACCATAAGGCTTTGATAGTGGAAAAGCTATGCACAGGCTGCGGAATCTGCCCAAACATCTGCCCTTTTGACGCAATAAGAATAATCAATCTGCCTGAAGAGCTCACAAAGCAGCCTATCCACAGGTATGGGGAGAATGAATTTGTGCTCTACTCGATGCCGACTCCGTTATTCGGCAGCGTAACAGGCATCATAGGCGTCAATGGGATAGGAAAATCAACTGCAATAAAGATTTTGGCAGGTGTTGCAAAGCCCAACTTCGGAAAGCTGGATGAGAAAACAGAGAATGAAGATGTTTATTTCAGCAAGCTCATCTCATATTTCAAGGGCACGGAGGCCCAGGGATTCTTCGAGAAAGTAAAGAGCGGCGCAGTAAAGACAGCATACAAGCCCCAGCAGGTCGAGATGATACCAAGGACTGCAAAAGGAAAGGTCATAGATTTGCTGAGGAAAGTTGACGAAAGAAAAATGCTTGACAGCGTTGTCGATTCTCTCCAGATAAAGAACATACTGGACAGCGAAATTGCAGAAATCTCGGGAGGGGAGCTGCAGAGGGTTGCAATAGCCGCCACGATGCTGAAAAGCGCAAACATCTACATTTTCGACGAGCCGACAAGCTACCTTGACATAAGACAGAGGATAAACGCAAGCAGGCTTATCAAGTCGCTCTCAGGCCCTAAATCTTCTGTACTGCTGATAGAGCACGATCTTGTCATCTTGGACCATATGACTGATTTCACGCACATAATGTATGGAAGAGAGGCGTGCTACGGAATTGTTTCTGCTGTAAAGCCAACAAGAAACGGCATCAACGCCTATCTCCAGGGATATTTGAGAGAGGAGAATATAAGGTTCCGTGAATCGCAGATAAAATTCATAGAAAGGCCGCCTGCAAAAAAGTCTTTGAAGGATGCAATCGTTTCATGGGAAGAGGTAGGGAAAAAGCTCGGCAAATTCAGCTTGAAAGCAAAATCAGGCAGCATAAACAAAGGCGACATTATAGGAGTTTTGGGAGAGAATGGTATTGGTAAGACAACCTTTGTGAAGATCCTCGCGAATGCGTTAAAGGCTGATGCCGGGAAAATTGAAGGGAAGGTAAGGGTGAGCTACAAGCCGCAGTACATAGAAAGCTCTGACAAAACAGTAGGGGAAATTTTAAAGACGGCTTTTGAAAAGCATGAAGCCCAGATTGTAAATCCTTTGTTCATAAAGCCCTTGGTAATGAAAAGGCTGGACGAGCTTTCAGGTGGGGAGCTGCAGAGGGTGGCTATAGCAGACTGCCTTCAAAAAGAGGCTGATTTGTATTTGCTGGACGAGCCTTCTGCTTACCTTGATTCCGAGCAGAGGCTGATAGCATCAAAAGTAATCAGAGACTTTATAGACCATAAAGGAGCTTCTGCCCTGATTGTCGACCATGACCTGCTGTTTATAGATTACATAAGCCAGAGGCTGATGATTTTCACCGGAATGCCGGCGATAAGCGGGAATGTGGAAGGCCCTTTTGACATGGAAGAAGGCATGAACAAATTTCTAAAAGAGCTTGGAATCACGCTAAGAAGGGACAAGGAAAGCAACCGCCCAAGGATAAACAAGCTCAATTCAAGGCTTGACAGGGAGCAGAAAGAAGATGGGAGGTATTATTATGCCTAGTATTTATTCGGAATAACATTAGGGATTATTCCTCTTTCTTTTAAATATTTTAAGAATTTTAATCCTGCTAAGTTATAGGCAGCTGGTTGAGCAATTACTTTAGCCAAAGAAGTTCCATCTTTTTTCTCTTCAGAATATGGTGGTCCAATATAAACCCTAACACCCTTAATCCAAGGCATTGTTTTGGTTATATCTGCTGATACTGCAAGTCTATTTTCACCTACACTTAAATTGTCTGTTATTTTTGAAGTCAATATCTCGCCAGTTTTACCATCACTTGATTGGAATCGATAATTCTCTTTGTTATTAATAAGTAATAATCTATTATTTAGTAACACTCTAATTGGAGCATAACCTTCTCCTTGATGAATTGACTCAACCCCCCATACTTGAAGATAAGCATCAAATCTGTTTTGAGGAATGTTGCTACCATATTCAAAGAGTATATCTATCCCGCTGCCTTCGTTGCGTCTCATTATATCAAAGAAATTTGACGGCAAGCCATTTTGAGAAATAAAAGCAGCTTTTTGTTGCTCATTCAATCTATGCCATCTGTTAATGTCATCAGCCGAAAACAATAATTTTGCCCCATCACCTCTGTTATCGGGATTATCTACAATACCCCTTAAGGCTATGTCCTCTATAGAGCCTCTCTGTACTATTTGCCTAAATAATTGAGGGTCGTCTCGTTTTAATGAACTGGACAAATATAATCTAGGGTTGTTTTTGTCACCTTTTAAAGGTTCATTGAAATTTAAAGCAAAAATCTCGCGTTGCAAAAATAATTTAGCAAACACAAAAAAATCGTCAAAATCAATTTTTTCATCCCCATTAAAATCAAATCTTGCATTATACTCTTTATCATTTTTCTTAAATCCAAAAGATTCAGCAAACACAAAAAAATCGTCAAAATCTACCATGCCACTACTATTAAAGTCTCCGGATAAAGGTACCCATCCAATCATATCGTCAAGACTTTGATCTGAAATGTTCGTATTTCTAGAATTATCAGATATTGCTTCAATCATTTTCTGGAAAAATATCCTTCTATTCATAGTATTTCGAGATCAGGTATGTTATTACTTAAGAATAAGTAATTGTTTTTAAATTTTTTGATAAACTAAGCCCTCCCCTTGCTCTCCCCCTTAACCACACCGGAAGCAATCAGATGCGCCAGCCTCAATGGCTCTGGAATATGGCTTCTTGTGCAGACTAATTTCAGAATTTCTTTCAGTTTCTCCATGCTTATGCCAATAGGCTGCGCATAGATTTTTCCAACACTAACAACGCTTCCAGCCTTATCAAGCAGCGCTATTTTCTCTTTTTTATTCAGCTTATTCAAAACTTCTTTGATCCTTGCAACATCGGGTTTTCTTCTGATGATTGTGACAACAGGAATTCCTGTTTTCCTGCTTAATTCCCTTATGTCAATTACATTGAATCCCGCCAATGCAATGCCATCAAGAAAAATACATCTTAATTGAAGTCTGAATTTGCTTTTATTAATCATTTCTACAAGCCTTGCTGTTGCATTTTCTCCATCAACCTCAACTTTTGTGGACAAAATGCCGTCAATGCACTTACCGCCCCTCATCACAACCCCTATTGCAAGAGCTTCTTTTTCCTTGAACTTGCTAAAAGGCGAATCATCAATTCCAATAACTCTAATCTCTTTTTTAAGCAATTTATCCCCTTAGGAATTTTTTAATTTCTAGAAGTGCAACATTTTTAATAATAAAATGTGCATTTTTTAGCTCTTTTTTATTGTAGTATTTAGTGCTAAGAGCCAAGCAAACCAAACCTGCGGACATTGCAGATTTAACTCCTATTGGGGAGTCTTCTATCGCTATCGTTTCCTTTGGCAGAATATTTAATTTTTGGCAAGCCTTTAAGTAAATGTCGGGGCTGGGTTTTGCATGTTTAACTTCTTCGCTTGATACAATTATGTCAAAATAATTTTTTAAGCCCAAGAGAGATAGGACATAGTATATATGACCCTTCTTTGATTGCGATGCCAATCCAGTTTTGATGCCTTTATCTTTAAGAAATTTTAAGGCTGTTTTGACGCCTTTTCCTAATTTAAGTTTATTTTTAATGAATCTGAAATAAATTCTTTCTCTTTCTTTAGCAAGTTTTTGAGAATTGAGTTTTGACTTATTCTTTTTTAAAATATGCTCTATGTTCCGGATTGAAGTTTTACCAACCCAATTGAAATTATTTTTGCCAAATTTCAGTTTATAATTTTTAAATAAAATACAAAATGCCTTGTATTGGAATTTTTCGCTGTCTACTAATACACCATCCAAATCAAATATAACTGCTTTTATCATGTAAAACTAAAAAGACATAAATTCAATCTTACTTGCCTTGAAAAAGTCATTTGTCACATTAACAGCAGTGCTAACACTGAAACCTTTGCAAGTATAGATAATCAAAGACACAAATTTTGAAGAAGTCCAGACATAAACGGATATTCCAGAGTCAATTAATGGAACAAATGCGTCATATCCCTGATTTTCCTTTTTGCCTTCGCCGCCTGGTGAGAATATTATCGGCTTGCCATAAGTTTTTAGTTTCAATGATTTAGTCAAGGCATCGAAATATTTTTCAATAACTTTTTTATCGACATTGATTGTATAGAATAACTCTATTAATAATCTCTGCCTAACAACATTTGGAGCAATATTCTTCATAATTCATTAGCTAAAATTTAGAATATTTAAATTATTTGATTTATTGGATTGATTCGAGGCGAAAATTTCTTGGCAGTAAAATTTTCGCCGAGTGTGATTTGTGTCACCACAAAGGCGACGGAATGAATTATAGAGATGTTATAATACTAAAAATAATTCATTCTCTAAACTCAACATCATCCACGATCCCGTCAGAATCCATGTCAACGCCTTCAACAACCTTCGCCTTTATTTCCTGATTGTGTAAATTGCCCTCCTTGATCTTGTCAAAATATTTGAGGAACGCGATGATTGCAGACCTTGTGCCGCTGAATCTTTTTCCTGCAACAACCAAAATAAACTTATCCTTATTAAAAGGATTTCTCGCTTTGACAATCATGCCGCATTCATCATGGGGATAAGTTTCATTGGAGATTGTGGATTTTATTGAGCCGCTTTCAAACCTTACAGGAAGGCTGCTGTTAACCTTGTCAGTTATCTTGTTCACAATAGGACCACCTATCAGAATCAGGTTATTCTCCAAATCGGCTTCCCGAGTTTCAGTATCAAGTTTGACATTATACTTAGGAACATAATTAAGGAAAGTGCCCAGAAACAATGCCAAGTCAATGCCATAATAGCCATCCCTGCTTCTTGCCTTATCTGGGCCGTGAGGATCGGGGCTTCCGACAACTATCAGCGCATCCAAGACACCTTCTTTGATGAAAGGCTCAAGAAAGGAAGATTCGTTCCTGACCTGCGCAATCTTGCTGGTGGTCTCAAATTTCTTAAAAGAAACGACAAAAGCAGGCTCTACAAGAGAATAATAATTTGCAACTGCCCCTTTTTTGCCCTCTCTCCTGGTTATCTGTATGATTCCGGCTTTCTCAAGATTCCTTATATGGTAGTATATTTTCTGCTCATGCTCCTTTAACGCCTTTGCAATGCCTATAGGAGACATTGGGGATTTTGACAGCAGTTTCAGCATCTTCTGCGCCAGTTCAGAGCCCACTGCCCTTATCCCTTCCAAAGGCACTTCCTTGGCAGGGAGAGAGTACACCTCATTCTTTTCTTTTTTTATTACAAACATTTTGCAGTAGGACTTTTTATCAAATGAAGGTTTTTATATTAAATAAAATTTACATTGAACAATATTTTCTTCTTTGAGTCTACGCCGCCCGCAATTGGGCGGCAATTTTAAATGGTTTGAAAATATTCACAACCCGCCCAATTGTGGCGGGCAGTGTTATCGCACCCTTTCTTTCATAAGAACAGGGGCGTGAGAGGGACTATCGCAGACACGTAAAGTGCGATGGTTACAATCCCCCCGAACGAATTTTTATTGTATTTACTGAAGCATCAACTAAGTTTAGGCAAGCAAAACAAAATTTTCTTTGCAATATCGGCAGGCGATTTTCCATTTGTATTAATAATTATTCCATAATCAAAAGCAGATACTAATTTAAAAACGTCAATAATTGCTTGTTGCCCTAACTTATCACCCCTCGTCTTATCTCTTTTAATGCATTCTTTAAGATTCGCCTTTAATGTAAAAACAAAATTTGGTAAATCCAGATTGTCAATCAAATTAGAAATATGCTTTCTATGATAAAAGTTTCCATCAAAGATAATTCTTTTTTTTCTCTCTAGTTTTTCTTTAAATTTTGGCATCATAATTTTATCAGCTTTCAAAAATTTAGCCAATGGTATCCACTTATCGCCAGGAATATAATCCAATTCTAACTCTTTCATTATTTTATCAAAATTGATTGTTTCTGCATGGATTTTTCTCGCTACTAATCTGCTTATAACTGATTTTCCAACGCCTGCTGGTCCCCTTATTATTACAAAATAACTCATAAAAATTCAACCATTAAAAATAATTTAATAATCAACCTATAAAAATTTTGTTATTTTATTGGTTTAATGCATTAAATCCATTAACTATTATAAATTAATTTTTAGTATTACTATAAATTTTTTAGTAATATATATAAGTTTGCTGGAATTATGACTGTTTTTCATCAAAATGTGCGGCATAATGGGTTATATAGGGGATAAAGAAGCGAGCAGCATCCTTATCAGGGGCATCAATAATCTTGAGTATAGGGGTTATGATTCTGTAGGGGTTTCCACACTGAGCAACAGCCATATTTCAACGTTAAAGGATGTCGGAAAGGTTGATGAAGTAAGAAAAAGGCTGGATTTTGAGGCAATGGAAGGTTCTGTTGGATTGGCGCATACAAGATGGGCAACAAACGGGAAGCCGTCAAAGGAAAATGCCCATCCCCACGCTGACTGCAAAAACGAGATAAGCGTTGTCCACAATGGGATAATAGAGAATTATTCTGAGTTAAAGGAAATGCTTATCGGCAAAGGCCATTCATTCAAATCAGAGACAGACACAGAAGTCGTTGCCCATCTGATAGAGGAATTTTATAAGGGGAGCCTGAAGGAAGCTGCCAATAAGGCAATAAGCCAGATTAAAGGAAGCTATGCGCTGGGCATCATTTCGTCAAAAGAGCCTGACAAAATCATTGCTGCAAGAAATGAAAGCCCGTTGATTGTTGGAGTTGGAAAAGGAGAGATGTTTATTGCCTCCGATGTTCCTGCAATAATGGAGCATACAAGAGATATCATCTACATTGATGACGGGGAGCTGGCAGTCCTGACCAAAGGAGATGTAGAGGTTTCTGATTTAAGGGGAAGCAGAAAGGACAAGAAAGTCTTTACAGTAGAATGGACAAAAGAGACTGCCCAAAAGGGAGGCTATGAGCATTTCATGCTGAAGGAGATTTACGAGCAGCCAAGGGCAATAGCAGAAACTATTAACGGAAGAATAAGAAACAATGATGTTGTTTTTGAAAATGATTTTAGGATTTCTGATAATGAGTTAAAGTCAATAAAGAAAATTGTAATTGTTGCTTGCGGCACGTCGTGGCACGCCTCTTTAGTCGGAGAGTTCATGTTTGAGGAGCTTGCAAAAATACCCACAGAAGTTGAATATGCCTCTGAATTCAGGTACAGACACCCAATTGTGGATTCTAACACATTAGTTATAGCAATAAGCCAGAGCGGAGAGACGGCTGATACAATCGCAGCGTTAAGAAAAGCTAATGATATGGGGGCAAAAACTCTTGTAATCTGCAATGTCATGGGCTCAAGCATAACAAGGGTTGCAGGCAGCACAATATACACAAAAGCCGGCCCTGAAATGGGAGTGGCTTCAACAAAAGCATTCACGACCCAGCTTGCTGTTCTTTATCTTCTTACTATAAAACTATCAAAATTAAGAAACACGTTGAATAATGAGCAGATTGAAAGCATGATAAGCGGCATCAGGAAAATACCTATCCAGATGCAGTCTGTCCTGGATGAAGATAAGGAGATATTAAGATGCTCTGAGCTTTACTACAACAAGGCAAATTCGCTCTATTTGGGAAGGGGCGTGAATTTTCCGATTGCACTGGAAGGCGCCTTGAAATTGAAGGAAGTCAGCTACATCCATGCAGAAGGATATCCTGCAGCAGAGATGAAGCACGGCCCTATTGCGCTGATTGACAGCAGTATGCCGGTGGTTTTTGTCGCGCCGCATGACTCTTTTACCTATAGCAAAATCCTCGGGAATGTAGAAGAAGTGAAAGCAAGAGGGGGGATTGTCATTGCAATTGCTACTGAAGGCGACAAGGAAGTCAAGGAAAGATCAGACCATATCATTTATATTCCCAAAACACTCTACACACTAAGCTCAATGCTTGCAGTCATTCCTTTGCAGCTTTTGGCTTACCATATTGCCGTGAAGCTCGGCAGGAATGTAGACAGGCCGAGAAATCTGGCAAAGGCAGTGACTGTTGAATAGTTTTCAATGTAGATATTATGAAAGATGGTTTGAACTATCACTGGACATACAACTACATAAGATTTATAAGTTAGTAAACTAGGAGTTGCAGAGGGACTATGAGCATAGTTTTTCCGGAAGAGGAAGGGAAATTAAGTTTGACTATTCATTTGATAGGTAAATCTACAAATTCTCAACTTATAAATTTAGAAGATTTATCAAATCTTGCTGCAGGACTTAATGGGTTGGCACACCATATTGTTAAAACGAAGGTAGGTAAGCAAAGAACTAACGAAGAAGTCAAGAGATTATGCACTCTAGGTATTGCTGGTATTAGAAAGGGTAGTGCAATTCTGGAGATAGTAGCTCAGGAGAAAGGTCAACTAAAATTAGGAATCGATAAAAGGAGAATTATGGAGGAAGTAATACAAACGATAGATGATTTCCATGAAAAAAGAATAGAGGAAGTTGATCCGCAAACTTTTGTATTTCTTGATATGCTCACGAGACCTCTTGATTCTGAAAGTACTAAATTAGATTTAAGATTGTATCGTGGGGAGGAATTAGTGATTAAATCAAAAATATTAGATTTAAAAACCCATGAGAAGGTAAAGGAAGCTCTCAAAACGTTTAGAATAATGAGTGGTGTGATAGTAGGAACACTCACAGAGATAAATCTTAAAACCTACTCTTTTCAAGTGCAAACAATTTATTCTTTAGAAAAGATTTTTTTTGAACCTACTTATGCAGATACAATAATCTCATTATTAAGAAAGAATGTAGATGTGACTTTTGAAAGGGAATCCACGAAATCAAAAATTAGAAAACTTATAGATATAAGAGATTTGGGTATAAAACCTACTTCCAAAAAAATGATGACTGCGGTAGATTTTATTGAATCTGGTATTATAGCAAAGTTGGAGCATAGAAAAGATATTGTAGATTCTGTAGAATATTCTAAAAGCTTGCGAGATGAAGTTTTCAAATGACAGAAAGTTACCTTTTGGATAGTTCGGTTATTTTAGAATTGATTAGAAATAGACCAAAAGCAGTAGAATGGTTAAAGAGTATTCCTTCAGATTCTCTTTTGACAATTTCTGGCTGGACACTAATAGAGTTTCTTAAAGAGAAAAAAAGCAGACAGGAGATGAGAGAAGTAATTGCTAAATTTCAGCAATATCAAATAGTATGGCCTGCCCCTGAAAGATGTAATGAGATTTTTACATTATTAGTAGACAAGTACCATTCGGAGAGAAATCCTGATGGGACATTAAAGGGGAATGCCATCTTTGATGCTTTGATTTATTTGACAACAAAGTCTTATGATTTTACATTAGTGACTATGGATTCTGGATTTAGTTCTTTCAAAGACATAAAAATAATTAAATTGAAATCGTCATAAAATCGTTTGGGCAAATGGCAGGTCAAAAATATAATTTTTTCATAATACACGGAATTTACGGGCACCCTGAAGAAAACCGGTTTCCATGGCTGAAAACCGAGCTTGAAAAAAAAGGTCATGAAGTTATTGTGCCAAAATTCCCTACTCCTGTAGGGCAGTCGCTTGAAAGCTGGATGAAAGTCATTAAGAAATATGACGATAAAATAGATGAAAAAACGGTCATGATAGGCCACAGCTTAGGAGCTGGATTCATCCTCAATTATCTTGAGCAGGCAGACAAGGAGATAAAGGCTGCATTTTTGGTGGCTGGCTACCACAAGGTTCTGGAAAATGAATTCAAGGAATTGAATAAGACTTTTGTGGATAAGAGGTTTAGCTGGGATAGAATAGTTGAAAACTGTGAAAATTTCTTCGTTTTTGCGTCAGATAGTGATCCTTACATACCTATGGAGATAAACAGGGAACTGAATATTCTTGTTGATGGCGAGCTGCATGTGATAAAAAATGGAGGGCATTTGAACAAGAAAGCGGGATTTGATAGGTTTCCGCAATTGCTCGAAACAGTATCGAAGTTCATTAAAGGCTCTGAATAAAATGCAGATACGAAAAGCCACCGAAAAAGACGCAGACGGAATTGCAGATGTCCTGCTGAAATGCTACAACATAAGCGGCTTGGAAGAAGGAAAGCTTGCCTTTCTAAATGAAACAAAGAAACTGCACCATTACATCGTGGCAGAAGAGGACGGCAAAATAATAGGCATTGTGACATGGGCAATGCACGGCCTCCCAAAGCACATGCTGGCGGAGCTTGACAGGATTGCAGTTTTGCCGGAATACAGGGGAAAAGGAGTTTCCATAGTATTATTTAATTTTCTAAAGGAAGACGCCGATAATGAATACAAAAAGCACGGATTCAAGCTGAGAAAACTGTATCTTTTGACGCATGACGACAATGAAAGGGCGCATGCCTTCTACCATAAGATAGGTTTTAAGCATGAGACGACATTGAAGCAGCATTATTATAAGGATAAGGATGAGTTTGTGTTTAGTATGTTTTTTGAATAAAATCTATTTCATAAAAAAATTATTTTCCTTCTCTGCTCCAATCGTAGAAAAAGGCTTTTCGCCATAATCGTGCCCCGGATAAACCTCTATATTGTCATCAAGCTTCTTCAGCCTTTTCAGGCTTTCAGCCATTACTTTGGGATTTCCGCCGGGCAGGTCAGTCCTTCCAATAGAGCCGACAAATAGGGTATCTCCTGTTATGATTTTCCCGTTAAAAATAAAACAGGAGCTTCCTGGCGAATGTCCGGGAGTGTGCATGACTTCAATTTCAATATTTCCGACATTAAATTTGTCCCCATTGCTCAATTCAACAATGTTTATCCTATCATTTATTTTCTTAATAACTTCTGCTTCCAAAGAATGCACGTAAACATCAGCATGGGTTTTCTTAAAAATATAATCAACATCATTAATATGGTCATAATGCGTGTGAGTCAAGATGATTTTTTTGGCTTTCAGCTTGTTTTTATTGAAAAAATCCAGCAAAATGTTAGCATCCCATCCAGGATCGACTATTGCTGCCTCCTTTGTTTTTGAGTCTCCTATTATGTAGGCAAAATTTTCCATATTTCCGACTTTAATCTGCTGGAAAATCATAAGCAGAGGAAGGCAATGCCCTATAAAAAGCTTTATAAACCGCGTTGAAATCCTTGAAGATGAGGTTTTTATGCCGTCACCAAAAGAAAGATCAAGGTCATGGAGAAGAGTGCACAAGAAAGTTGCAGGTAGCAGGACTGTCCTGCATTATGAAAGAAAAAAGCCTGCAAAGGCCAAGTGCGGCGGCTGCGGAGTTTTGCTTAAAGGTGTTCCTCGTGGGCTTCCATACAAAATGAGAACAATGCCAAAGACAAATAAAAGGCCTCAAAGGCCGTATGGCGGTGTTTTGTGCAGCGCATGCATGAGAATCAAGATCATAGATGATTTCAGAAAGTAAGCTTTAATATCACTTGGGCTGGTGGCGACACGGCCTAAAAATGAGTGATTGGAGGAAAAAATGATTCAAATAGGAAGGATTTGCGTTAAGATTGCCGGCAGGGATGCGGGCAAAAAATGCGTTATTGTTGACATTCTTGATGATAACTACGTTTTGATTGACGGCGAAACAAGAAGGAGAAAGTGCAATATTCTTCATCTTGAGCCTCTTAATGAAAATGCTGAAGTCAAAAAAAACGCCTCGCATGATGATGTTGCAAAGGCTATTGAGAAATTAGGCCTGAAGGCAAAGGAAACAAAGCCGAAGGAAAAGAAAGAAAAGCCAAAGCAGAAAAGAAAGTCTCCTCAGCAGATAAGGGAGCAGAAGGATGAGAAGAAGAAGCTAAGAGACTTGTTCAAGACTAAGAAAAAGGAAGAGAGAAAAGAAGAGAATTCATTGGAAGCGAAGGCTGGATTAAGCGAAGAAAAGCAGATTGTGCCGGCGCAGCATCATGAATTGGCAACAACCGGGCATAAGGAAGTTGCAATGAAGAAATCTT